>JAYTHS010000264.1:0-1272 GCA_043732345.1 Frankiales bacterium
GGACGGCCCTCGGCGCCGGGGCCGACGCCGCGGGGTCCGCCGGGCCGACCGATCTGGCCATGCTGATGGACCTGGCGGCCGGTGCGGCCGTTCGGGCCCAGATCGGGGGCGGTCGGCGCCTCGCGACCACCTCGCTAGCCGTGCATCTGCTCGACGCGCTGCCACGCACCGCCGAGCTCGTGGTGCGGGCTGAGGGCGCGGTGGCCGGTGGGCGCCTCGCGGTGGCCGGGACGATAGTGCTGGCCGCGGGCGAGGTGTTGGGGCACGGCTCCGTCGCGTTCGCGGTGCTGGGCGAGGGCTTGACGCCGATCCCGTGGGAGCACGACGACCCGGTACCGACCGTGGTTCTCGCGGAGGACGAGCTCACCACGGACGAGCGGGTTGGGCTGCAGCACGTCCGATCCGCGGACGCGCGGTCCTGGAGCGAGGCGGTGCTGCGCGGTTCGACGCGGCGGGGCCCGGCCGGAGTGGAGCTCCAGCCGTCCACTCTCATGGCCAACCGGGCGGGCGGCGTGCAGGGCGGCGTGCTCGTCGGCCTCGCCGCACTCGCCGCCGAACCGCCCGACGGGGAGACGACCCTGAGCTCCGTGCAGGTCGACTTCGTGGCCGCCGCCACCCTGGAAGCCCCTGTACGGGCTCGGGCCGAGGTGCTGCGGAAGGGCCGCCGAAGCCGCCTGGTGCGGGTGGACCTCCTGCAGGAGGACTACCTCGTGGCGGCGGCCACGGTCGTGCTGCGTAACGAGTGACATCGTCCGCGGGAGTTGATGACGCTGTTCGCGGTGCTCTGGCGGGGCGGCACCGGACGCACGGCCGCCCACGCGAGCCACCCGGGGACGAACACCCTGCCGCGTGCGGCCAGGCGCGTGAACGGGTAACGGTCACGGTGGTGCCGGGCCCGGGATCAACGGGTGGCGTCGAGCCCGCGGACGATGCCGGGCAGCACAGCGGACTCGTGGCCACACTCGACACCCGCGCCTCGACTCAGTCCTGGTGCCGATACTCCTCGACGACCAGAGCGCCCACCCGCCTCAGCAGGGCGGCGGCGTCGCTCACGGCGGACGACCGGTCTGCCGCGTGATCGAGGAGCTGGTGAGCACGGTCGATCCCGGCCGACCGCAGCGTCGCAGCGTCGACCGCGATCTCCCCCGCGACGGCGACGACGGCGACCCCGTGCCGGCGGGCGAGGTCGGCGACCCGAACGGGCGCCTTGCCCGCGAGGCTCTGGGCGTCGAGCCGGCCCTCACCCACGACGACGAGGTCAGCGCCGCGCAC
>JAYTHS010000265.1:0-1271 GCA_043732345.1 Frankiales bacterium
GGACGGCCCTCGGCGCCGGGGCCGACGCCGCGGGGTCCGCCGGGCCGACCGATCTGGCCATGCTGATGGACCTGGCGGCCGGTGCGGCCGTTCGGGCCCGGATCGGGCGCGGTCGGCGCCTCGCGACCACCTCGCTTGCCGTGCATCTGCTCGACGCGCTGCCCCGCACCGCCGAGCTCGTGGTGCGGGCCGACGACGCGGTGGCCGGTGGGCGCCTCGCGGTGGCCGGGACGATCGTGCTGGCCGCGGGCGAGGTGTTGGGGCACGGCTCCGTCGCGTTCGCGGTGCTGGGCGAGGGCTTGACGCCGATCCCGTGGGAGCACGACGACCCGGTGTCGACCGTGGTACTAGCAGAGGACGAGCTCAGCACGGACGAGCGGGTTGGGCTGCAACACATCCGGTGCGCGGACGCGCGGTCCTGGAGCGAGGCGGTGCTGCGCGGCTCGACGCGGCGGGGCCCGGACGGAGTGGAGCTCCAGCCGTCCACCCTGATGGCCAACCGGGCGGGCGGCGTGCAGGGCGGCGTGCTCGTCGGCCTCGCCGCACTCGCCGCCGAACCGCCCGACGAGGGGACGACCCTGAGCTCCGTGCAGGTCGACTTCGCTGTTGCTGCCACCCTGGAAGCCCCTGTACGGGCTCGGGCCGAGGTGCTGCGGAAGGGCCGCCGAAGCCGCCTGGTGCGGGTGGATCTCCTGCAGGAGGACTACCTCGTGGCGGCGGCCACTGTCGTGCTGCGTAACGAGTGACATCGTCCGCGGGCGTTGATGACGCTGTTCGCGGTGCTTTGGCGGGGCGGCATCGGACGCACGGCCGCCCACGCGAGCCACCCGGGGACGAACACCCTGCCGCGTGCGGCCAGGCGCGTGAACGGGTAGCGGTCACGGTGGTGCCGGGCCCGGGATCACCGGGTGGCGTCGAGCCCGCCGACGATGCGGGCAGCACCGCGGACTCGTGGCCACACTCGACACCCGCGCCTCGACTCAGCCCTGCTGCTGATACTCCTCGACGACCAGAGCGCCCACCCGCCTCAGCAGGGCGGCGGCGTCGCTCACGGCGGACGACCGGTCTGCTGCGTGATCGAGGAGCTGGTGAGCGCGGTCGATCCCGGCCGACCGCAGCGTCGCAGCGTCGACCGCGATCTCCCCCGCGACGGCGACGACGGCGACCCCGTGTCGGCGGGCGAGGTCGGCGACCCGAACGGGCGCCTTGCCCGCGAGGCTCTGGGCGTCGAGCCGGCCCTCACCCACGACGACGAGGTCAGCGCCGCGCAC
>JAYTHS010000266.1:0-1263 GCA_043732345.1 Frankiales bacterium
TCTTGCCCGGCAGGCCGCGCACGGGCTGGCGGGTACCCGCGAACACCGAGTCGAGGTCGCGGTGGTCATGGGCCTTCAACCCGTTGTCGACCGGCTGCACCGGCCGGCCCTCGTAGGACTCGACGTCGCCGCGCTCGGCGATCCAGTCCTTGCGCATCGCGGGGAGGCCGAGCCGGATGTCGGTGCGCAGCGAGGTGTCGGTGTAGGGCCCACTGGTGTCGTAGAGCACGACGCTGTCGCCGTTGGTGAGGGCGACCTCGCGCATCGGGACCCGCAGGTCCGGTCGGCTGCCCTGCAGGTAGGTCTTGCGGCTGCCCGGGAAGGACGTGCCGTCGGAGGCCTGGGTGGTCTGGTCGAGTGCCGTCATGGACGGGCTCCTCCCTACGCCGGTGCGAACCGGATCAGGTGCGAACGGTCGACGGCCTGTCCTGCCGTCATCTCAGCCTCAACGTGAGGCTCCCGCGGGTCAGCGCTGAGACTACGCGCCCGCGGCCAGCAGCACCCGGACACTGCGTCCCAGCCGGGCCGTGGCTTCCTCGGACTCGCGCAGCAGCCCGCAGTGCAGGTGCGCCACGTGCCACAGACCAGGCAGGACGACGAGCTCCGCGCCGAGCCGCTGCGCCAGCGCCTCCCCCTCGGGCCGCAGCCGCTCGTGCTCGCTGACGTGCACGACGGCGGGCGGCAGGCCGTCGAGGTCGGTGGTCAGCAGGTCCGGCCGGTCGGTCCCGAACGCCGCAGCGACGCCTGCCTCGGCCCACGCCCGGCGTACGACGATCTCCGAGCCCGTCCAGGTGCCGGACGTCCGCAGGGTCAGGTCGACCACGGGGCTGACCAGCGCCATCCCGGCGAGCGGTCGGGCAGGAGCCCGGGCGACGAGCAGGGCCAGGCACCCGCCGGCGGAGTCGCCCCCGATGACGACCCGCTCCTCGGGCAGGTCCGACAGGGCCGCCTGCAGGTCGGCGACCTGCTCGGCGGCGGTGTGCTCGGGGGCGAGCCGGTAGTCGGGCAGGTAGACGGCGGCGCCGGACGCCGCGGCGAGGTGGGAGGCGAAGGCGCGGTCCTGCACCGGCGAGCCGGTGATGAAGGCCCCTCCATGCGCCCACAGCACGGCGCCGTTCCAGGTCGGTCCTGCGGTCAGCCGCAGGGCGGGGCGGCCACCGAGTACGACTGGCGTGCTCGTCGTACCGGCCTTGAGAGGAGTCGGTGCCGACAGGGCCAGCAGGACGCGGCGCTGCACCGACAGCGGGACCGGCGGGCCCAGCA
>JAYTHS010000267.1:0-1260 GCA_043732345.1 Frankiales bacterium
GACCGAGACCTCGATCGGGGTGCCGGCGAAGTCGAAGTCCTCGCGCAGACGCCGCTCGATGAAGCGTCGGTAGCCGGCCTCGAGGAAGCCACTGGTGAACAGTACAAACCGGGGCGGTCGGGTGCCCGCCTGGGTCGCGAACAGCACCTTGGGCTGCTTGCCACCGCGTACTGGCGGAGGTGTCTGGGCGATGAGGTCGGAGATCCAGGCGTTCAGCTTGGCGGTGGGGATCCGCCGCTCCCAGCCGGCGAGGGCCACGTCGAGGTGCTTGGCGAGCTTGTCGACCGATCGTCCGGACAGGGCCGAGATGTTGAGCTGGGGCGCCCAGGCGACGCGGGCGAGCTCCCGGTCGATCTCCTTCGCCAGCTGCGGTCGCCGGTCCTCGTCGACGAGGTCCCACTTGTTGAAGGCAATGACCAGCGCCCGTCCGGACTCCACCACCATGCCGATCACCCGCTGGTCCTGCTCCGACAGCGGCTCGCTCGCGTCCAGCAGGACGACGGCCACCTCCGCGGCGTCCAGGGCCCCCTGGGTGCGCAGCGAGGAGTAGTACTCCGCACCGCTCGCGTGCGACACCCGACGGCGCAGGCCCGCAGTGTCGACGAAGCGCCAGACCTCCCCGCCGAGCTCGATCATCGAGTCGACCGGGTCACGCGTGGTCCCGGCCACGGCATCGACGAGCACTCTGGTCTCGCCCGACAGTCGGTTGAGCAGGCTCGACTTGCCCACGTTGGGACGCCCGAGCAGCGCCACCCGGCGCGGCCCGTCCTCCTGCTCGAACCGTTCGGCCGGCGTCTCGGGCAGCGCCTCGAGCACCGCGTCGAGCAGGTCACCGGACCCACGCCCGTGCAGGGCGCTGACGACGTAGGGCTCACCCAGCCCGAGCGACCACAGGGAGGCGGCGTCGGCCTCCCCCCGCTCGTCGTCGACCTTGTTGGCGGCCAGCACGACCGGCTTGCCCGCGCGACGCAGCACCTTGATGACGGCTTCGTCGGCGTCGGTCACCCCGATCGTGCTGTCGACGACGAACAGCACCGCGTCCGCAGCCGCGACCGCGATCTCGGCCTGGGCGCTGACGGCCACCTGCAGCCCGACGGCGTCCGGGTCCCATCCACCGGTGTCGACGACCGTGAACCGGCGCCCGCGCCAGACGGCGTCGTAAGTGACCCGGTCGCGGGTGACCCCGGGGACGTCCTCGACGACCGCCTCCCGCCGACCGATGATGCGGTTCACCAAGGTGGACTTGCCGACATTGGGTCG
>JAYTHS010000268.1:0-1259 GCA_043732345.1 Frankiales bacterium
GCGTGCACCTCGCGGAAACAGACGCTGAGCTCCAGCGGGTGCGTGGCTCCCATGCCGTTGACGAACACGAGCACCCCGTCGCCCCGGCGCAGCTCGAGCTCGGTCACCAGGGGATCGACGAGCTGGCGGACGAGCTCGCGCGCGGTGGTGAAGGGCGCCCGTTGTGCGGCGCGCTCCCCGTGGATGCCCACCCCGAGCTCCACCTCGTCATCGGCCACCTCGAAGCTCGGCACGGCCGAACCCGGTGCGGCCGCTCCGGTGAGGGCGACGGCCATCGACCGGGAGCGGGTCACCACCCGGCGGCCGAGCACCGCGATCTCCATCAGTGGGGCCCCGCGCTCGGCGGCCGCGCCGCACACCTTCTCCACGACGAGCGTTGCGCCGGTCCCGCGGCGCCCGGGCCCATCGTCCCCGCTGTCGCTGGCCAGGTCGTCGTCGACGAGCACCCGCTCCACCCGGGTGCCCTCCTCGGCGCTGATCTCTCCGGCGATCTGGAAGTTGAGCACGTCCCCGGTGTAGTTCTTGACGATCTGCAGCACGCCCAGCCCGAGATCGGCGGCCCGGATCGCGGCGGTCACCTGGAAGGCCGTGGGGCTGGCGAACACCGCCCCGGGTACGGCGGCGTCGAGCATCCCGTGGCCGACGAACCCGGTGTGCAGGGGCTCGTGCCCGCTGCCCCCGCCGGAGACCAGCGCGACCTTGGGTGCGCCGCGGTGGGCCCGGATCACGAAGGTGGGGTCGGTCCGCAGCTCGAGGCTCGGGTGGGCGAGCACCAGGCCCTCCAGGGCTTCGGTGACGAACTCGTCGGGGTCGTTGAGGAACTGCCGTCGGCTCACCGGCCAATCATGCACCTGTCGGCGTGCCGCCCGGGGTTTGGTTGGACCACGTCCCGTGGGTCGGGCGTCGCCGGCCGGGGTGGGTCCCCGAGCCCGCAGCAAACCGCTGTGGCGGCGCCAGGATGGCCGTGACCCCCGTCAGGATCGCGGCAGGGGGGCGCCGGGACCACCCGTCGGCCGGTCGTAGCCGGTGGAGGACGGCATCGTGTTCGAGCCCAGCGAGGCGCTGGACGGGTGGTCGCGTGAATGGTTCGTGCTGCGTCATCGCTTCTACCGGCTGACCTGGCCCGGGGGGGCCTGGCTAAGGTCGACCCGTGGACGATGGCGCGGTAGGCGTGACTGGTGACCGGACCACCCGGGGGGCGAGCCGGATGCAGCGGCGGCGGGTGCTGTTCGCGGACACCGATGCCGGTGGGCGGATCC
>JAYTHS010000269.1:0-1257 GCA_043732345.1 Frankiales bacterium
GAGGGTAGCGACGCGGGAGTTGTCACCGACGTACGGAGTTCGGGCTGCGAACAGTGCTGCGGTGCTGTGGGCGGCCACGCTCGATGTCGAGGTGCTGAAGCCGCACCCCGTGCCGGCAAGGGTGAGGACGGTCACCGCTACAACTGAAGAACGCGTAACCACGGGGCAGACTGGCGCGGGCACCTCGGCTGAGCGCAAGACGACGCGCGGGTCTCCGACCGGACCTGCGCTGGTCGACGCAGCGGAGCGCTCACGCCGCCCGTGCGGTTGCTCAGCCCAGCCTGGGTGGCAGACGACGACGGCGCCTCGGGTCGCGAGCTCGTGCGTCCGCTCGGGTCGGAGGTCCGCCTGGGCACAGGTGTACTGCCGGCCGTGCTGGTCGACGAGCACACCGTCGCTGTAGAGCCCGGAACCGTTGCAGGCTGCCGGGCGCTGGGGCGGCAATGCCTCCATGGCACGGACGACGTCAGCGAAGGACTGCCGAACAGCACGTTTGGCCATGCAGTCCAATGCTCTGGCAGGGTCAGCGCTTGACGAGACGTACGGCGGTCATCCGCGCCAGGGGCTCGCAGCTGGCCTGCCAGTCACCGGGGAACAGCACGGCCGCGACCGGGACGACCCAGGTGGCGGCCTGCTCGGCCGATGCGAGGTCGCCGCACATCGCGACCACCTCGCCGTCGCCGTACTTCGCCTTGTCCAGCCGGGCGAGCGAGGAGACCAGCTCGGGGGCATCTGCCACGCCGAACCTCTCCGGCCAGGGGATGCTCGGCGGCCGGCCCTTGCGTAGGTCGTTGCAGCGCTTGTGGGCCAGCCGCAGCACCCCGCGGCCCTTGGTCCCCTTCACACCCGGAGCGATCTGGTCGGTCACCGGCTGGGCCGGATCGTTGGCCTTGGCCCGGCGTGGGACCTCCAATCCACACAGCCAGCAGGTCCACCCGTCGGTGTCTCCCAGCGCGTCGAGGTCGGCCACGGGGCGAGCCTAGGCCGCCGCCGAGCGGTGGTCTGCGAGAAGGGCCGCGCCCCCGTCGCGACACGCGATCGACCGACCCGCCCGCGTCGTACGGCTCGTGGTGGGTCCTGGTCTACCTTTCTGTCCGCGCATCCGGACCCGGTCCGGCAGATGTCGCAGGTCCATCTCGTCGACGAGCTCGACGAGCACGAGAGGCAGGTCGCCGGATGAGCGCCAAGCTCGAGGTCGTCTCCTACAGGCCCACCCCGGACCAGTACGCGTGGACGTTCGGGGGCGCCGCCCCGGTC
>JAYTHS010000270.1:0-1253 GCA_043732345.1 Frankiales bacterium
CGTGACCAAGCTCGACAACCAAGTCATCGACAGCAGCAACGCCCTCATCGCAGCGGTCCGCGCCCACGCCCCCGGCGACACGGTCACCCTCACGGTGACCAACCGCAGTGGTGCCAACACCACGGCGACCGTCACCCTCGGCGGCCAAACCGTCAAAACCAGCTAACACGCCCGCCCACCGCCGACGACAGCTCCGCTGCCCAGAGCCGAACCCTCCGGGGGCGCACGACAGCTCAGCACAGCGGAAGCGTCTGACGACCTCGCCCCCGGCGTCGACCTTTTCGACCTCGCCGTAGCGGGGTCAGGCCGGTCGGCAGCCGACACGGCTCGGCTCAGCCGAAAACCAGGCTCACCGACCCGCAGCTGCCGGTCCCGTTGCGCTCCGTGACGGTCTTGAGCGGGTCAGCCACACCGACCACGATGTGCGTGATCCTGGCTGCCCTGCCGAGCGCGGCCGTGACCGTCGGGTCACGGCCGCGCTCGAGCGGACGGGGCAGCTGGCCTCGGTGGTCAGCGAGGCCAGCTGCCCCCAAGGCCTACTTGGGGTCGAACGCCGAGCGCAGGGTCAGGCCCCCGGACTGGCGGGCGATCGAGGCCAGGGCGTCGTAGTTCTGCGCGCCACCGGTGGCGCAGGCACCGGTGCACCCGTCGGCGTAGCCGACCAGAACGCGGCCGTGGCTGTCGGCGGTGACGTCGATGAAGTCCAGCAGGTTGCGATCCTTGCCGCAGGTGGTGCCGCCGGTGCAGATCGAGCCGCGCTGCACCGGGTCGGTCGGCGTCGCGTCGACCGTGCCCCACGTCCGGCCACCGTCGTAGGTGGTCGAGACGTACAGGTGCCACACCCCGGCGAACGCCTGGTCCTGGAAGTTCCCGGCGGTGGTGGTGCCGAGGAAGGCGAACGAGGACCGGTCGTCGTCGCCGGCCGTGACGGTCGGGAAGACGACGCTCTTGATGCCCAGCTGCCCGCCGACGCCCTGATCGTCGGTCCAGGTGCGGCCCTTGTCGCGTGAGACGGCGGCGCGAGCGGTTCCGTCGGCGGCCTGGTAGCCCATGTACACGGTGCCACCAGCCCCGATCCCGACGCTCGGGTCGGAGCCACCGGCGGTGCTGGCCGGGTTGCGGCGCACCGACCACGTGGAGCCGGCGTCCTCGCTGACGGCGACCGCCTGGTTGGCCCCGCAGCCCTTGTTGGGCAGGTACACCGTGCCATCCGGGGCGACCTTGACGTGCCCGTGCAGACCACCGCAGTCCAG
>JAYTHS010000271.1:0-1252 GCA_043732345.1 Frankiales bacterium
CCTGGCCAGCGACGTGACGGGGACCGTGACCGATGGGTCCTCCTCGCTGCAGCTCATCTCCTCGCTGCACCCGTCGGCGGCCGTCTGCGGTGCGCCCACCCCCGTGGCGCTGGGGATCATCCGCGAGGTCGAGGGGCTTGCCCGCGGCCGCTACGCCGGACCGGTCGGCTGGGTCGACGGCGCGGGCGACGGCGAGTGGGGCATCGCTCTGCGCTGCGGCGCGATGGACCCGGACGAGCCCTCGCGCATCCGGCTGTTCGCGGGCTGCGGGATCGTCGCCGGCTCGCTGCCGGTCCGCGAGTTGGCCGAGAGCAACGCCAAGCTCGTCCCGATGCGCGACGCCCTGCAGGCCTGACCCTCAACCCCTCGGTGATCAACGGAAGCAGCACGGGCCCTTGAGGGCCCCCTGGACCCGTGCCGCTTCCGTAGATCACCGAGGGCGGGTAGCGGAGGTCAGGGGCGAGGGTTCAGGGGCCAGGGGCCAGGGCCAGGAGTCAGGAGTCAGGGGTCAGGGGTAAGGAGTCAGGGATAAGGAGTCAGGGATAAGGGGTCAGGCGTCAGCGGTGAGGGCGGCGGTCACGGTGGCGCGCAGGCGGCGGTCGAGGTCGACCGCGGGGTACCGGTCGGTGCGGACCTCGACGACCCGCACCCCTCCGACGTCGGCGAGGGCGGCGCGCAGCTGCTCGACCGTGGACGCCCGGGTGTACGGCGTGGCGGTAGCCGCGCAGAGCGGCTCGAGGTCCACCCCGTGCGCGGTGCCGAAGACGCGCTCGAAGGTGTCCGCGTGCTCGGGCCCGCCCTGCTCGAGCAGACCGAAGATCGCGCCGCCGTCGTTGTTGACGACCACGATCGTGAGGTCGGGCCGCGGCTCGTGGGGGCCGACGACGAGCCCGTTGCTGTCGTGCAGGAACGTCAGGTCACCCATGAGGGCGTATGTCTGCGCTCCGTGTGCCAGGGCCGCACCGGTGGCCGTCGAGACGGTCCCGTCGATGCCGGCAGCGCCCCGGTTGGCGAGCACCCGGACGCCCTCGCGGCCGCCCGCGAGGAACAGGTCGCGCACCGGTTTGGACGACCCGACGACGAGCAGGCCCGCCGCGGCAGCGAGGACCTCAGCGGCGACGACCGGCTCGGTCAGCGCGCCACCACCCGACTCTGTGGCCCCACCAGCCCGGACGAGGTCGTCGCCACCCGACAGGACGGTGACGGCGGCGGCCCGGGCACGGGTCCCGGCCTCGACCCAGGAGTCCCACCA
>JAYTHS010000272.1:0-4488 GCA_043732345.1 Frankiales bacterium
CGCGCACCGAACGGTGTCCGACACGGCCTTGTCCACCTGGAACCTGACCTTCACGCTCTGGCTGTCGACGACGTCGTAGGCCACGGTCCCGAAGCGGACCCGGCCGGTCGAGAAGCGGTCGTAGCCGAGGTAGGCCAGGGCGAGCAGGGCCAGTCCGAGCACGGCGCCGCCGGCGATCAGCGCACCTCGCGGCAGCGATCGCTTCTCGTCGTACCGGCCCGGGGGGCGTCTGGTGGTGTCCATCGGACACAATCATGCCGTGAACGCTTTTGTGGACCCTGACGAGCCGCTGCGCCTGGTGTGCGTGCACGCCCATCCCGACGACGAGTCGAGCAAGGGCGCGGCGACCATGGCCCGCTACGCCTCGGAGGGCGTCGACGTGCTTGTCGTGACCCTCACCGACGGCTCGCGGGGGTCGGTGCTCAACCCCGCGATGGACCGCCCCGAGGTGCTGGCCGACATCACCGCCGTCCGGGCCGGCGAGATGGACCGGGCCCGCGAGATCCTCGGCGTGCGCCAGGTCTTCATGGGCTGGGTCGACAGCGGTCTGCCCGAGGGCGACCCGCTGCCGCCGCTGCCCGAAGGCTGCTTCGCCCTGGGTGACCTGCAGGAGCAGACAGCCGCGCTGGTCGAGGTCCTCCGGCGGGAGCGCCCGCACGTCGTCACGACGTACGACGAGAACGGCGGCTACCCGCACCCGGACCACATCCAGTGCCACGAGGTGACCATGGCGGCGTTCGAGGCCGCCGGTGACCCGACCCGCTTCCCTGAGGCCGGCGAGCCGTGGCAGCCGCTGAAGCTCTACTACAACCACACCTTCCACAAGGACCGGCTGGTAGCGCTGGACACCGTCATGAGGGAGCACGACATCGAGTCGCCGTACGAGCAGTGGCTCAAGGACTGGGTCGACAAGCCGGAGGATGCCGACCGCCTGACGACGTCGGTGGAGTGCGCGGAGTTCTTCGCCGTCCGCGACGCCGCGCTGATCGCGCACGCGACGCAGGTCGACCCGCTCGGCCGGTGGTTCACGTGCCCGATCGAGCTGCAGCAGAAGGCCTGGCCGACCGAGGACTTCCAGCTCGCCCGGACGCACGTCAGCAGCGCCCTGCCCGAGGACGACCTGTTCGCCGGGATCCGCTCGTGATCCTCGCGGTGCAGGACAGCGGCGGCACGACGGCCGGCCCCATCGGGCTGCTCGTGGTGCTGCTCATCGGCGTCGCGACGGTGCTGCTCATCCGCAACATGAACGGCCGGCTCAAGCGGCTGCCCAAGGAGTTCCCTGACCCGCCGGCCAAGGGCGCGGCTACTCCGGACCCGGCCCCTGGCGACGAGAGCGCTTCAGGTCCGACCGCTGACGCTTGACCGCGAGCCGACGCTCCTTGCTCCCCCGGGTCGGCCGGGTCGGTCGCCGCGTCGCCGGTGGCGGGGCCACCGCCTCCCTCAGCACCTGCGCCAGCCGCTGCTGAGCGGCCTCGCGGTTCTGCAGCTGGCTGCGGGCGTCACTGGCCGCGACCGTCAGCACCCCGTCGACGAGCCGGCCTGCGAGCCGATCGAGGGCCCGGGCGCGCAAGTGCTCTGACAGCGCCGACGTCCGGGCCACGTCGACGCTGAGCTCGGCCCTGCTGTCGGTGGTGTTGACGCCCTGCCCGCCCGGTCCGCTCGAGCGGGAGAAGCGCCACGACAGCTCGGCCTCGGGCACGACGACGGCCGGCGTGACATGCAGCGGCCCGGCCATGCCTGCCAGCGTGCCACCCGGCCGCGGCAGGGGCAGGCGGCGTAGCGGCTCAGACCAGGCCGAGCGAGCGCCCCACGATCTCCTTCATGATCTCCGAGGACCCGCCGTAGATCGTCTGCACGCGGGCGTCGGCGTAGGCGCGGGCGACGGGGTACTCCGTCATGTAGCCGTAGCCGCCATGCAGCTGCACGCAGGCGTCGACGACCTTGAGCTGCAGCTCGGTGCACCAGAGCTTGGCTTTGGCTGCGTCGACGTCGGTCAGCGTCCCGGCGGACAGCTCGGTGATCATGCGGTCGACGTAGACCTGGGCGATGTCGACCTCGGTGTCGAGCTCGGCCAGCACGAAGCGGGTGTTCTGGAAGGACCCGATGCTCTGCCCGAACGCGGTCCGCTGCTTGACGTAGTCCAACGTCACGTCGAGCACCGCCCGGCTCGCGGCGACGCCCGTGATCGCGATGGACAGGCGCTCCTGCGGCAGGTTGCGCATGAGCAGCCCGAAGGCCTTGCCGACGCCGCCGACCACGTTGTTCGCGGGTACGCGGACGTCGGTGAAGGACAGCTCGGCGGTGTCCTGCGCGTGCAGGCCGACCTTGTCGAGGTTGCGCCCCCGCTCGAAACCGGGCATCCCGCGCTCGACGGCCAGCAGCGTGAAGCCCCGGCTCCCGGCGGCGGGATCGGTGCGGGTGACGACGAAGACCAGGTCGGCGTTGATGCCGCAGCTGATGAAGGTCTTGCTGCCGTTGAGGACCCAGTCGTCGCCGTCGAGGACCGCCGAGGTGCGGATCCCCTGCAGGTCGCTGCCGGTGCCGGGCTCGGTCATCGCGACCGCCGCGATGAGCTCGCCGCTCGCGAAGCCGGGCAGCCACCGCTGCTTCTGCTCCTCGGTGGTCAGGTCGATCAGGTACGGCGCCAGCACGTCGTTCTGCAGCGTGAAGGCCGGGCCACTGGCGAAGGCGCGGCACAACTCCTCGTTGACGACGGCGTTGAAGCGGAAGTCGTCTGACAGCCCGCCGCCGCCGTACTCCTCGGGGACCGAGAAGCCCAGGACCCCCTGCTTGCCGGCCTCGACGTAGAGCGAGCGCTCGACGATGCCCTCGGCCTCCCACCGGGAGTGGTGCGGCACGACCTCGCGGGTGAGGAACTCGCGCACGGTGTCGCGGAACTGCTCGTGGTCGCTGTCGTAGAGGGTGCGCTTCAACGGTCTCTCCCCGGTTCGTCGTCTGGACGAGCATGGCACCTGGGTGGGCGGGGCCGTTGCCCCTCGCCTCACCTGCTCGGGTCGGGTGGGAGCGCCAGGCTGCTGCGGCGCTGCTCGAGCTGTCGCCGCTGCGGGCCGCTGAGCGGCAGCCTCAGGGCCCGGTCGTACGCCGCTGCCCCCTCCGCGACCTGCCCTGACCGGCGGAGCAGCTCGGCCCGCGCTGCGTGGAGCACTGCGGTGTCCGGATGCCCCACGACGGCGTCGACGGCCGCCAGTCCGGCTCGTGCCCCGTCCCGCTCCCCGATCGCGACCGCCCGGGCCAGTCGGGTCGCCGGGGTGTCCTGGACGGTGACGAGCACGTCGTACCAGGAGCAGATGACGGTCCAGTCGGTCGCCGCGGCGGTCGGGGCGAGGGCGTGGCAGGCGGCCAGGGCGGCCTGGACGACGTAGGCGTCGGGCCGGTCGGGGGTGCGGCGCAGGCCCTCCCCGAGCAGCTCGACCCCCTCGCGGACCTTGTCAGCATCCCAGCGAGAGCGGTCCTGGTCGGCGAGCAGCACCGGCCGCCCTTCGGTTCCGACGCGGGTGCCACGGCGGGCGTCGAGCAGCAGCAGCAGTGCGAGCAGTCCGAGGGCGGTCGGCTCGTCCGGCATGAGGTCCCGGAGCAGCCGGGCCAGCCGCAGTGCCTCGTCGAGCAGCTCCGGCCGCAGCAGGTGCTCGCCTCCGGCCGGGGCTCAGCCCTCGTTGAAGATGAGGTAGACGGTGGCGGCGACGCCGCGCAGCCGCTGGGGCAGGTCAGCGTCGGACGGGACGCGGTAGGGGATGCCGGCCGTCCGGATCTTCACCTTCGCCCGCGTCAACCGCTTGGCCATGACCGCCTCCGGGACGAGCAGCGCCCGGGCGGTCTCCGCGGTGCTGAGGCCGCCGAGCGTCCACAGCGCCAGTGCGACCTGCGTCTCCGCTGACAGCGACGGGTGGCAGCAGGTGAAGACCAGCCTGAGCAGGTCGTCCCGGACGACCGAGTCGGGCGGCGGGGCGGGCTCGTGCTGCAGACCCAAGGCCTCCTTCTGTTTCGGGCCGCGCGCGTGCTCGCGCCGCAGCAGGTCGATCGCCCGTCGCCGGGCGGTGAGCGTCAGCCAGGCCCGTGGCTGCCCCGGGACGCCGTCGCGCGGCCAGGTCTCGAGCGCCCGGACCACGGCGTCCTGGACCGCGTCCTCGGCGAGTTCCCACGACCCGGTCATACGGACGAGGGTCGCCAGGACCCGCCGGCCCTCGTCGCGGACCAGCGCGACGAGGGCAGACCGGTCGTCGCTCACCCCATGGGATGACGGGTCGTACCTCGACCGCGCCGTGCCACGCCCCGGGGATCTTCGCGGCCAGCGCGACGGCCTCGTCGAGGTCCGCGCATTCGAGCAGGAAGAACCCGCTCAGGACCTCCTTGGTCTCCGCGTAGGGGCCATCCGTCGTGAGGACGTCACCCCCTTGCCCCCGCTGACCCGCACCGTCGTAGCGGTGGACGTCGGGTAGAGCGCGGCACCCCCTCGCATCACGGCGGCGG
>JAYTHS010000273.1:0-1252 GCA_043732345.1 Frankiales bacterium
GGCGGGCCCGACGACCTGCCAGCAGGACGAGGTCTCCGGGACGCCGTGCAGCAGCAGCACCGGGGTCCCGTCCCCCTCCCCGCAGGTGCGGAGCAGGAAGCTGGTCCCGGCGGCCGTCACGTTGCGAACGCTCACGCGTAGAACACCCTCTCTACGACGGTGCGGGCCCGTCGGGTCGTGCGCCGGTAGTCGTCCAGGAAGTCCCCCTGAGCACCGGCAGGATAACCGAGCAGTCGGGAGACCCCGGCGAGCTCGCGGCCACTCGCCGGCAGCGCCGTGGCGGGCCGGCCACGGACCAGGACGAGGGCGTTGCGGACCCGGGAGGCCAACCGCCAGGCGGCCTCCAGCTCGGTGGCGCCGTCCTGGTCCAGCAGGTCTGCGGCCACGGCCGCCTGGAGGGCCGGCAGGGTCCGGGGGGTACGCAGACCGGGGACCTCGTGGGCGTGCTGCAGCTGCAGGAGCTGCACCGTCCACTCGACGTCGGCCAGCCCACCGCGGCCCAGCTTGAGGGCCAGTCCGGGGTCGACCCCGCGGGGCATCCGCTCGGTCTCCACGCGCGCCTTGACCCGGCGCACCTCCCGGACCTGCTCGGCGGTCAGCCCACCTGCGGGCCAGCGCACCCGGTCGGCCATCGCAAGGAACGCCGTCGCTACCGAGGGGTCGCCGGCGAGCGGCGCCGCCCGAAGCAGGGCCTGCGCCTCCCAGACGGCCGACCAGCGGTCGTAGTACCCGGCGTACGACGTCAGGCTGCGCGTCAGCGGACCCTGCCGTCCCTCGGGTCGCAGGTCGGCATCGACGAGCAGCGGCGGGTCGGGGGCGGGCAGCGCCAGCAGGCGGCGGAGCTCGTTGGCAATGTCGTGGGCCGCCGACGCCGCCACCGCCTCGGCGGCACCGTCGACTGGTTCGTGCACGAACAGCACGTCGGCGTCGGAGCCGTACCCCTGCTCGCCACCGCCGAGGCGGCCCATCGCGACGACGGCGAGTCGGACCGGGAGCGGGGCCCGGCGCTCGGCCTCGACCTTGCGGGTCGCGATCTCAAGGGCCGCGGCCACGGTCGCGCCCGCGACCGCCGACAGGGCGGGCCCGACGTCGTCGACCAGGCCGAGCAGATCGGCGCAGGCGATGCGCAGCAGCTCCTGCCGACGCAGCCCGCGGACCGCTGCGGCGGCGGCCTCCCAGTCCTGGCGCCGGCCCGCCACCGCGACGAAGGCCTGCTCGAGGGCGGCCGCCGGCCGGGGGACCAGCTCGGTGT
>JAYTHS010000274.1:0-4486 GCA_043732345.1 Frankiales bacterium
GAAGCGCACCCCGTGCCCCTGCAGCGCACGTGCCTCGCTGGCCAGCACCGGCGACTCGCTGCAGCACGGACCGCACCACGAAGCCCACACATTGAGCACCTCCGGGCCTAGAACTGTCGTTGTTCGCTGTTCCCGTCGTGGCCAACGGGCCGTCAGAGGCTGGAGGCGGCTGTGTGCCTATGCACTGGCTCAGGCGCTCGCTCCGCGGCAGAAGCAGACGTTGGTGAAGGTGGGTAACAACCGACTGCCGCTGCCGGGGGCGGCCTCGCCGATGATCAAAAACAGGCGCTCGCCGATGTGCGCGTGGTTTGAAAGCCGATTGGCTTCTCGGCGACGCCAAAGTACGACGTGCGTGCGGCCAGCCACTGCCGGATCGACTGCACATCCAAGGACTCGCCTGGCGCTCTCCCGACGGCAGATGAGCGTTGGTCGACCTCAGCGGGCTGGCGACCGGCACGACATGAGGTTGTTCGCTGCGCTGGCCGAGATCGGCCGCCCGCTGAGGAGGCAGGTGGCGGACCGGTGCCCGGTCCACCGAGGGTGAGGGCCCGAGGCCAGGACAGCGGGGTCCCGTGGGCCGTGAAGCACACCAACAGCCCGCGAACCGAGCCGACGCAGGTCGACGTCCTTCGCCCGGCGTGCGTCAGTGGCGCGGCCGGGTACCGCAGGCCAGTCGACCCACTGAGAGGAGCCGTCGCGCGTCCACCTCCAGTAGGGGCTGCGCGAGCAAGAACCCCTGGGCTACAGGACATCCGAGGCGCTCCAGCAGGTCCCACTGGCCCACCGTCTCGACGCCCTCGGCGACGGCGGTTCGCCCCAGCCGACCGACCAGCCCCACCACGGCGTCGAACAGTGCGAGGGCATCCTCGTCGGTCTCGACATCCTGCAGCAGCGACCGGTCTAGCTTGACCACGTCGACAGGAAGACGCTTGAGATAGGCCAGGGAGCTGTACCCCGCACCGAAGTCGTCGATGGCCAGGTGGACACCGAGGTCGCGAAGCCGGCTCAGGACCTCGACGGCCGCGTCGACATCGTCCAGGAGCACGTCCTCGGTCAGCTCGAGCAGGAGGTGACCGGGTGCGATACCGGTGTCCCGCAGGACTTCCCGGACCGTCGTGACGATGTCGCTGCGCAGCTGCACCGGCGACAGGTTGACGCTGATCTGCGTGTGGCCGGTCCCGGCGACGTCCTGCTGCCAGCGGCGCAGGGTCCCGCAGGCCTGGTGCAGGACCTGGCGACCGAGCTCGACGACGAGCCCCGACTCCTCGGCCAGGTGGATGAAGGAGGAGGGCGGCAGCTCGCCGTGGAGCGGGTGCTGCCAGCGCACGAGCGCCTCGAAGCCCAGCAGCCTCTGGTCCACGACCCGCACGAGGGGGTGCCAGCGCACGAGCAGCTCGTCGTGCTCTAAGGCCCGGCGCAGGTCTGCGATCCGGTCGGTGTGACGGAGCAGGTCCGCCCGCAGCTCGGGCTCGTAGACCCGGAAGCGCCCCTTGCCCTGCGCCTTCGCGGCGTACATCGCCACGTCCGCGTCGCGCAGCAGGTCATCGCCTGTACCGGGGCCGCGCAACCGGGCCACGCCGATGCTGGCACCGATGGTCGTCGCATGCCGCTCGACGTCGACCGGCTCGGCGAGCACCGCGACCAGCCGCTCGGCGAGCGCGGCGACGGCCTCGTCCGTGGTGCGGGTTCCGGAGATGCTCCTGTCGTCGAGCAGCACGACGAACTCGTCGCCGCCGAGCCGGCCCACGAGGTCCCCGTCGCGGCACGTCGCCACGATGCGACGGCTGACCTCCGCGAGCACCCGATCACCCGCGGCGTGCCCGGCGGTGTCATTGATGCCCTTAAAGCCGTCCAGGTCCAGCAGCAGGACCGTCGCCTCGCCCGCGGCCGAGGCCAGCTCGAGCCGCGCACCGAAAGCTGCCCGGTTGGCCAGCCCCGTGAGGGCGTCGGTGTAGGCAGCAGCGCGCAGCTCACGCTCGAGGGCAGTGCGCTCGGTGGTGTCGGCGTAGACCCCGAGGTAGCCGAACGGCCGGCCCTGCTCGTCGCGCAGGACACTGGCGCTGACCTCGAGGTCGACCAGACTGCCGTCCTTGCGCCGCCGCCGTGCCGGTTCGCGGTCCAGGGGCGACTGGTGGAGCCGGCGCAGGATCGCGTCGCCCTCCACCTCCCCCACGATCGGGTTGACATTCCCGACGACCTCTGACGCCGACCAACCGAAGATCCGCTCGGCGGCCGGGTTCCACAACCTGACCACGCCGAAGAGGTCGAGCTCGACGATCGCGACGGGGGTGCTCCCGACCAGCGTCGACAACCTTCCCAGCGACTCGGCTCGGTCCTCGCTCTGGGTCAGGAGCGCGGTGTGCATCTGGGCGTTCTCGATGGCGACGCTGGCCTGGGCGGCGTACATCTCAAGCAGAGCGAGCTGCTCGGGCGCGGGGCGGCGACCGTTGCGGGGCACGTCGACGCTGATGACACCGACTAGCCCGGAGCGGGAAGTCCAGAGCGGGGCCAGCAGCTCGTCCAGCGGGTGCCACGCACCCGCGTCGTCCGGGACGGGGGTGCTGGGGGTCCAGGTCGGCACCGTTTTGTCCTCCGCCGCCAGGTGCAGGTAGTCCACCAGCAGGTCCCCGACCGGCTGGCAGACGCGCATGAGGTCATCCCACGCCGCCCGCGTGGCGCTGGTGCCCAGCAGCGCCTCGCTCGCCTCCGGCGCACCTGCTCCTGCGACCACCTCCAGGTCACCGCTCGGCATGACCAGGTTGATCAGCGCCACGTCGAAGCCCAGCCCGTCGACCAGCCCCTGACACACGCTCTGCAGGGTCCGGTCGAGGTCGAGGTCGCCGTTGATCGCTCGGATCAGGCCGCTCAGGCGCTGCAACGAGGCGTCCCGGGCACTGCCGGGGGGTGGCCCGGTCGCCGGTGCCAGCTGCACGGTCACACTCCATCAATCGGCACCGATGACGGTCGGCCTGAGCGCTCGCAGCGATCCTGCGTGATCATGGCGCGCAGCGCTCGCCGGCGCGGGCGTTCGACGAAGGTGCCCAGTCAGGTCCTAGGTGAATGCAACCAAAGCGGCAGGCCGGGAGTGTTACTTCTGTGACCGATCAAGACGGGCTCCGCGAGCTCTACACCGCCTCACACGGCCGTCTCGTGGCCGGCGCGGCGGCGGTGACAGCGCTCGGCGCAGCGGTGGCCGTCGCGGTGGTCGCTCTGCCGTCCCCGGCCACGACGCGATCGTGCAGGTCGCCGGTCCGTCGCCATCGACCGTCCCGACCTCACCCCCGCGGCCGCGGCCGCGGCCGCGACCGTCCCTACATCACCCCCCGCGACCGCGACCCCCAGCACGACCCCCACGGGCCCAAGCCCGACATGCCCGCAGCAGAGCTCCGACCCGGGCGGGGCCGCGGTGCGGATCGACCTCGACGGCGACGGTGTCCCCGACGCCCTGACATACAACGGGGGCGCCTTCCACATCGTGCTCGGCACCGGCCGCGGCGAGGTGTCCTCTGCCTTGCCCACCGCCAGCCCCCACCTCACCGTCCTGCCCGTCTCGACCACCGGCACGACCCGGCACCAGGTGCTCATCGGCATGCGCGGGAAGATCAGCGCCGCCGGCTCACTGGGCGGCGTCGCGCGCCTCTACGACCTGCGCGACTGCACCTTCGCGCCAGTGCCCGGCGTCAACGGCAAGCCTTACGACTTCCTGATCGGCGACGTCAGCAATACCGAGCGCAGCGGCGTCGTCTGCGAAGGGGACGTCTTCTACGGCAGGACCGCGGTGCTACAGGGCGGCGTGTGGCAGGTGACCAACCGGCCCGTCACCTCCTCAGGGGGTAAGGCGGTCAACGGCACGCGAGGGACGAGCACCGCCGTCGCGGGAACCCCCGAAGCCAACACGCTGGCCATCGAGACCTGCGGTCGCAACCCGCAGCCCCTGAATTGAAGCGGCTGTCACAACCTGAGCCTGCCTCGACACCCGAACGGTCTGAACAGCGCATCGCCTGCAACGCTCCAGAAGGGCATAAGTACCGCTCCAGCAGTCCGGATCACCGGCATATTCTTGATGGAGAGGTGCCGCTAGCCCGCCGCTAGCCCGCCGCTAGCCCTTCTCAGCCGAGCCTGTCCACCCGCATGGATAACGGCCTGTTCTCTGTTCCGATGGCCCGGGCGAGTGTGGCATCGCCTAAAGATACGTGGCACACTGTCGTTATGGATGCCACCCTCGTTCTCGGCCTACAAGGCCGTGTCGTGATCCCGTCGGAGGTGCGCTCAGCCCTGGGCCTCGCGCCGGGGGACCAGCTCCACCTGCATGTCCAGGGGGACCAGCTGCTGCTGCAGCGCCCGCAGGACGCCTTACGTCAGCTTCGTCGGATGGCCTCTGGAGTGCCCGCGAAGCGCTCGTTCGTCGACGAGCTGCTCAAGGAGCGTCGTCAGGCAGCGGCGCAGGAGTGACGGTCCTCGATGCCTCGGCGGTACTGGCCCTGGT
>JAYTHS010000275.1:0-1251 GCA_043732345.1 Frankiales bacterium
CCGCACCGCTGAACGACCGGCCCACGACGGCCGGGTCCTGGTCGGTCACCGCGCACCGCAGCAGCGCCGTGGCCTGCGCCTGGGTGGGGGCGTCCGGGATGTCGAGCCGGCTCAGCGTCCACCGGACGCCCTGCGGCCGCGGGTGCAGCGCGGCCTCCAGCTGCTCGGTGACCAGCTCGGCCTTGGCCGCGACGTCGAGCCCGGTGATCGCGACGGTCATCTCGTTGCGGAACCCGCCCAGGTTGTTGACGCAGACCTTGGTGGTGGGCGGCGGGGCCTCGCCGACGGTGCCCGAGATCCGCACCCGGTCGCACCCGTCCGTCGTGAGCACAATCGTGTCGAAGCGGGTGGTCACGTCGGGTCCGGCGTAGCGCGCGTCCCCGATCTCGTAGAGCAGCTGTGCCGTGACCGTGCCGACGGTGACCGCTCCCCCGGTGCCGGGGTGCTTGGTCACCACGGCCGAGCCGTCGGCGTGCAGCTCCGCGAGCGGGAAGCCGGGACGCCGCACGTCGTGCCTGCCGCTGAACGAGTAGTTGCCGCCGGTGGCCTGGGTGCCGCACTCCAGCACGTGGCCCACCACCACAGCCCCGGCCAGTGCGTCGAGATCTTCGGGCCCCCACCCGAAGTGGGCCATCCCCGGCCCGACCACGAGGGAGGCGTCGGTGACCCGTCCGGTCACCACGACGTCCGCCCCGGCGCGCAGGCAGGTCGCGATCCCGGCCGCCCCCAGGTAGGCGTTGGCGGTGAGCGCCCCACCGAAACCGAGCTCGGCGGCCCGGGGCAGCAGGTCGTCGCCCGCCACGTGGGCCACGGCGACCTCGAGCCCGAGTCGCTCCGCCAGGGCCCGCACCGCATCGGCGAGCCCGGCCGGGTT
Organism: Frankiales bacterium; assembly: GCA_043732345.1. GTDB lineage: Bacteria > Actinomycetota > Actinomycetes > Mycobacteriales > SCTD01 > RYN-111. Next base: position 875 of record JAYTHS010000275.1, read on the forward strand.
CAGGCCGCCGGCGTTGGTCACGATGCGCACCCCGCGGGCATGGGCCTCGCCGAGCCCGGTCTCCAGCTGGCGCAGGAAGGTACCCGCGTATCCGCGGCTGGGGTCCTTGGCGCGCTGGCGGCCGAGGATGAGCATGGTGAGCTCGGCCAGGTAGTCGCCGGTGAGGACGTCGAGGTCCCCGCCGGTGAGCATCTCCTGGACCGCGGCGAACCGGTCGCCGAGGAACCCTGACGCGTTGCCGATCCGGAGGACCTCGGTCACGATGCGGCCCTGCCCGGGCCCGGCGGACCGGCGAAGGCCTGGGCGATGGGCAGCCACTGCTGGGCCACCGGTCCCTCGGCGACGAGGGCGAGGTCCTCGCGGTGCCGGCGCTGGGT
>JAYTHS010000276.1:0-1251 GCA_043732345.1 Frankiales bacterium
CCGCACCGCTGAACGACCGGCCCACGACGGCCGGGTCCTGGTCGGTCACCGCGCACCGCAGCAGCGCCGTGGCCTGCGCCTGGGTGGGGGCGTCCGGGACGTCGAGCCGGCTCAACGTCCACCGCACGCCTTGCGGGCGCGGGTGCAGCGCGGCCTCGAGCTGCTCGGTGACCAGCTCGGCCTTGGCCGCGACGTCGAGCCCGGTGATCGCGACGGTCATCTCGTTGCGGAACCCGCCCACGGTGTTCACGCAGACCTTGGTGGTGGGCGGCGGGGCCTCGCCGACGGTGCCCGAGATCCGCACCCGGTCGCACCCGTCCGCGGTGAGCACGATCGTGTCGAAGCGGGTGGTCACGTCGGGCCCGGCGTAGCGCGCGTCACCGATCTCGTAGAGCAGCTGTGCGGTGACCGTGCCAACGGTGACTGCTCCCCCGGTGCCGGGGTGCTTGGTCACCACGGCCGAGCCGTCGGCGTGCAGCTCCGCGAGCGGGAAGCCGGGACGCCGCACGTCGTGCCGGGCGCTGAACGAGTAGTTGCCGCCGGTGGCCTGGGTGCCGCACTCCAGCACGTGGCCCACCACGACCGCCCCAGCCAGTGCATCGAGATCGTCGGCCCCCCATCCGAAGTGGGCCATCCCAGGCCCGACCACGAGGGAGGCGTCGGTGACCCGCCCGGTCACCACGACGTCTGCCCCGGCGCGCAGGCAGGTCGCGATCCCGGCCGCCCCCAGGTAGGCGTTGGCGGTGAGCGCGCCACCGAAACCGAGCTCGGCGGCCCGGGGCAGCAAGTCGTCGCCCGCCACGTGAGCCACGACGACCTCGAGCCCGAGGCGCTCCGCCAGGGCCCGTACCGCATCGGCGAGCCCGGCCGGGTTCAGTCCGCCGGCGTTGGTCACGATGCGCACCCCGCGGGCGTGGGCCTCGCCGAGCCCGGTCTCCAGCTGGCGCAGGAAGGTACCCGCGTATCCGCGGCTGGCGTCCTTGGCGCGCTGGCGACCGAGGATGAGCATGGTGAGCTCGGCCAGGTAGTCGCCGGTGAGGACGTCGAGCTCGCCGCCGGTGAGCATCTCCTGGACCGCGGCGAACCGGTCGCCGAGGAACCCTGACGCGTTGCCGATCCGGAGGACCTCGGTCACGATGCGGTCCTGCCGGGCCCCGGCGGACCGGCGAAGGCCTGGGCGATGGGCAGCCACTGCTGGGCCACCGGTCCCTCGGCGACGAGGGCGAGGTCCTCGCGGTGCCGGCGCTGGGT
>JAYTHS010000277.1:0-1251 GCA_043732345.1 Frankiales bacterium
GTCGGGGTCTACTACCTGGCCTACCAGCAGGTGGAGAACTTCCTCATCTACCCGCGCGTCATGCAGCGCTCGGTCGACGTGTCCCCAGCCGCGACGATCGTCGCCGTCCTGGTCGGGGGCTCCCTGCTTGGGGTACTCGGTGCACTGCTCGCGATCCCCATCGCCGCGGCCGTGCAGCTGGTCATGCTCGAGGTCATCATCCCCCGGCAGGACGCAGCCTGAGCCGTCAGGACGTCGTCTGGCCGCCATCGACGACGAGCACCTGGCCGGTCATGTAGGACGACGCGTCGCTGGCCAGGAACACCACCGGACCGACCATCTCCTGCACGTCGGCCCACCGCTGGAGCGCCTGTCCCGCGACGAAGGCGTGTCCGCCGTCGGCGCCGCCCCACAGGTCGGCGTTGAGGTCCGTGCGCGTCCATCCGGGGCACAGCGCGTTGACGCGCACACCACTGCCACCCCACTCGCTGGCGCAGGTCCGGGTGAGACTGATGACGGCTGCCTTGCTGGCGCCGTACGCCGCGAGCAGGGGCGTCGCCTTGAGCCCCGCCGTGCTGGCGACGTTGATGACGCTGCCGCTGCCCCGGGCCACCATGTGCCGCCCGGCGGCCTGCGAGAGGTGGACGATCGAGTCGACGTTGAGGCGCATCGTCTTCTCCCACCCGCTGAAGCGCAGGTCGGTGAAGGCCCCCATGTACGACGAGCCGCCGGCGTTGTTGACGAGCACGTCGAGGTGGCCGAGGACGGCTACCGCGTCCTCGACCAGCCGAACGCAGGCCTGCGGGTCGGTGACGTCGGCCGGCAGGACCACGGCGCGCCGTCCGGTGGCCTCGACGTCCTGCCGCGTCTGCTCAAGGGCGGCGAGGTCCCGACCCGACAGGACGACGTCGGCGCCCGCTGCCGCGAGACCGACGGCCACGGCCCGCCCGATCCCGCGGGAGGCGCCGGTCACCAGGGCAGAGCGCCCGGTCAGGTCGAAGGTCATGCGGTCTCCCAGAGCTGGCTGTCGGGCTGGCCGACAAAGGTGCGAGGCAGGGGGGACGAGCCGGGCGCGACCACGGCGACGAGCTCGTCGAGGACGCGGTCGGCGTGGCCCACCCACAGGTGTTTTGCCCGCGGCACAGCGACGACCCGGGCCTGCGGTACGACGGCGAAGCGCTGCCGGGCCTGCTCCGGACGCAGGTAGTCGTCGAGCTCAGGCACCAGGGCGACGAGCGGTCGGCCGTCCGCGGCCCACCGCTCGAGGTCGGC
>JAYTHS010000278.1:0-1250 GCA_043732345.1 Frankiales bacterium
GACGAGGTCGTCGCCACCCGACAGGACGGTGACGGCGGCGGCCCGGGCACGGGTCCCGGCCTCGACCCAGGAGTCCCACCACCCGGGCTCGAGACCCCCCGCGGCACGGGGGACTCCGGGAAGGACCCGGGTGGCGCGGCGTGCGGCGTCGCTCCACTCGCCGTCCTGCGAGACGACATCCGACGGAGCAGAGGCAATCAGCCGCCCGACGGCCCGCGACAGGGTGGGCCTTCCCACGACAAGCACCCGGTCGGGCCGGTGGACCTCCAGCCAGCCCGGCACCGACAGGAGCAGCTCGGCCGCCGCGACGACCTGCGGCCCGACCGCGCTGGACGACGGCTCAGCAACGACCGGCCACCCGCGGGCGGTCGCGAGGGCCAACGCTGGTGCAGGGTCGGTGAGGTCGCCCAGCACCACGACCGTGCGGTCGGGCAGGTCGTCGACGACGTCGACAGCCACAGGCGACACCCGGGCGGTCCAGGGCGCGCCGCCCGGCCGGCCCTCCGGCACACCATCGCCATCCGGCACCAAGGGCTCGCGGAACGCCAGGTTGAGGTGCACCGGTCCGGCCGGCCGACCGAGGTCGCCGAGGGCCACCGACAGTGCCCGGCAGGTCATGCCACGCCAGTAGCCCTCCTCGCCCAGCGAGGGGGCGCCGACCTCGACATAGCTCCGCACCGCGTCGCCGAACACCTTGACCTGGTCGACGGTCTGGTTGGCGCCGGTGCCGCGCAACTCGGGCGGCCGGTCGGCGGTGAGCAGCAAGATCGGGACGTGGGCATACGACGCCTCGACCACCGCGGGGTGCAGGTTGACGACGGCCGTGCCCGAGGTCGTGATGACGGGGACGGGCCGTCCGGAGGCCTTGGCGAGGCCGAGGGCGAGGAAACCGGCCGACCGCTCGTCGATGCGCACGTGGAGCCGCAGCCGGCCGACCCGGTCGGCGTCGAACAACGCGAAGGCCAACGGGGCGGATCTCGAGCCAGGGGAGAGCACGGCGTCACTCACCCCTCCGCGGACCAGCTCGTCGACGAGGGTGCGGGCCAGAGCGGTCGACGGGTTCACGGAGTCAGTCTCCCAGGACCTGGAGTCACGGGACCTGGTGTCACAGGGACCGCTCGAGCAGCGCCGCGCAGCGGTCCAGCCGGTCCCGCCACCACTGCTGCCGGTCCGGCGGTGCGGCCAGCGAGGCGAGGCGCTCGGGGTCGGGCTCGACGGCGCCGACGGGTATCGAGCCGCCGTGGCCGTCC
>JAYTHS010000279.1:0-4477 GCA_043732345.1 Frankiales bacterium
CACTGTCACGGTGCTGCCGCCGAGCCACTCGAGCCGCTGGTGGTCCTCGGCTGCGGCGAACTACGACATGTCTGGTTCCTTTACCCTGAGTCCAGTGACTTGACCGACGGTATGGTTATCTCGTGATCGAGGTCAAGGGGTCGCGCCGGGAGGCCTCCGCACGCGAGACCCGGCGGGCCGTGGTGGCCGCGGCGACCGAGCTCTTCGTGGAGCTGGGGTGGGCCGGGACGACCGTGGACCAGGTCGCCGCCCGCGCCGGCGTCTCACGGCCCACTGTGTTCGCCGTCGGCAGCAAGGCCGCTCTGCTCTCACTGGCCCGCGACGTCGCGATGGCCGGCGACGACAAGCCCGTGGCCGTGGCCGAGCGCGACAGCGCCCAGCAGGTGCTGGCCGAGGGCGACCCCCACCGCTGCTGCCGGCTGCTGGCGGCGCACGTCGCCGGGGTCCAGGAGCGCTACGGCCCGCTGGACGAGGTGCTCCACCGGGCCGCCGGGGCCGCCCCGGAGCTCGCCGAGCGATGGAGGGCCAGCGAAGGGCAGCGACGACGTGGTGCCGAGCTGTTCGTCGGCCACCTGCGGACCCGGGCGCCGGTCCGCGAGGAGGCCGTCGACGTCCTATGGCTGCTCATGGCCCCGGACCTGCGGACCCGGCTGGTCCGCGATGCCGGCTGGTCCGATGACGCCTACGTCGACTGGCTCGCGGCGACCGTCGAGCGGCTGCTGCTCGCCTGAGACCTGCTACTCCGCGGCGAGCTGCCCGCAGGCCCCGGCGATGTCCTGGCCCTTGGTGTCCCGCACCGTGGTGCTGATCCCGGCTGCCTTGAGGCGGCGGACGAACTCGCGCTCGACGGCCTTGTCGCTGGCGTCCCACTGGCTACCCGGGGTCGGGTTCAGCGGGATGAGGTTGACGTGGACGAGCTTGCCCTTGAGGCGCTTGGCCAGCAGGTCGGCCCGCCAGCCCTGGTCGTTGATGTCCTTGATCATCGCGTACTCGATGCTCAGGCGACGTCCAGTGGCCCGGGTGTAACCGAAGGCCGCGGCGAGCACCTCCCGGACGGGCCAGCGGGTGTTGACCGGGACCAGCGTGTTGCGCAGCTGGTCGTCGGGCGCGTGCAGCGACAGCGCGAGCGTCACCTTCAGGCCGCTGGCCTGGAGCCGGGCGATCGCCGGGACAACACCAACGGTGCTGACGACGACGCTGCGCTGAGACAGGCCCAACCCCTCGGGCGCGGAATCGGTGAGGCGCCGCAGCGAGGCGAGCACCCGGCCGGCGTTCGCCAGCGGCTCCCCCATGCCCATGTAGACGACGTTGCTGACGGACCGCCGTCCCAGGGCGAGCTCGCAGGCGTTGGTGCGCACGACCTGCTCGACGATCTCGGCCGTCGACAGGTTGCGGGTGAGCCCGGCCTGGCCGGTCGCGCAGAAGGGGCAGGCCATGCCGCAGCCGGCCTGGCTGCTGACGCAGACCGTCGTACGGTCCGGGTAGCGCATGAGGACGGACTCGACGAGCGAGCCGTCGTGGGCGCGCCACAGCGTTTTGACCGTCGCCCCGGCGTCGGCCTGCTGCTCCCGGACGCTGGTGAGCAGCGTGGGCAGCAGCGGTGCGAGCGAGGCCTGGGCGGCGGGGCCCAGGTCGCTGGCCTGCCCGAGCTCGCGGCCGGCGAAGTAGTGCCGGCTCAGCTGGTCGGCGCGAAAGGCCTTCTCCCCCAGGCCGACGACCGCCTCGCGTCGCCCGGCCCCGTCGAGGTCGACGAGGTGCTGCGGGGGGAGGCCGCGCTTCGGAGGGTCGAAGACGAGCGGCAGGGGGACGGGCACACCCCAGCGTACGGCGGTCGGCCCCCTGCGATGGCCCACGTGCACCCCGGCCCACCTCGTCCCACCCCGGCCCACCCCCGCCCATCCCGGCGCCTGCCGGCTCGGGCAGCATCCACCCGCGTGACGTGGGCCGAGTTGGCGGCCCTCGTGCCACGATCTTGGCGCAGGCCCCGAGCAGCAGGTGACCCGCGGCCGCACCCGGCGGCCGACCGGCCTACGGCAGCGGGACGAAGGCGAGCAGCAGCAGCCAGGCAACCGGTGCTGTGGGCAGCAGCGAGTCGAGCCGGTCCATCAGCCCGCCGTGGCCGGGCAGCAGGTTGCCCATGTCCTTGATGCCGATGTCACGCTTGATCATCGACTCCCCCAGGTCGCCGAGGGTCCCGGTCGCGACAACGGCCAGCCCGTAGACGACCCCGAGCAGCGGGCTGGTGTGCAGCGTCGTCGCGAACAGCAGCGCACCCACGCCGGCGCAGGCCAGCGTCGACCCGGCGAACCCCTCCCAGGACTTCTTGGGCGACACCGACGGGGCCATCGGGTGCTTGCCGAACAGCACCCCGGCGGCGTAGCCCCCGACGTCGCTGCACACGACGGTGAGCACGAAGGCCGTGATCCGCCTGGGCCCGTCGGCCGGCACCGCGATGACCACGGCGAAGCCGGCCAGGAACGGCACGTAGGCCGCGGTGAAGACCGCCGACGCAAGGTCGCGCAGAATGCCCTCCGCCGGGTCGGTGATCCGCCACACGACGCAGGCCAGGACGGTCAGCGCAAGGGCGAGGAACAGCGACTCGACGCCCTGCCGGTAGGCCAGCAGCACCATCGCCGCCCCCCCGACCAGCAGCGGCGGCAGCGGCGGCGCCGCTCCGAGGGTCCGCAGCGCCCGCACGATCTCGACGGTGCCCACCACGGCGGCGACCGCCACGAGCACCGCGAACGTCCAGCGGTACGGCGAGAAGACCGTCGCCGTGATGACGGTTCCGAGGCCCAGCCCGACCCCGATGGCGGCGGGCAGGTTGCGACCGGCGCGCCCCGGGGTGGTCACGGGCTGCTCGTCCAGGGAGGTCATCAGACCTCCAGCAGCTCGGACTCCTTGTGGCGCAGCAGCTCGTCGACCGCCGCGACGTAGGAGGCAGTGGTCCTCTCGAGCTCCTTCTCAGCCCGGGCGACCTCGTCCTCGCCGCTGTCGCCGTCCTTGACGAGCTTGTCGAGGGCGTCCTTGGCGCCGCGCCGGATGTTGCGGATCGACACCTTCGCGTCCTCGGCCTTGGTGCGAGCAACCTTCACGAACTCCTTGCGGCGCTCCTCGGTCAGCTGTGGGAACACGATCCGGATGATGTTGCCGTCATTGGTGGGGTTGACGCCGAGGTCGGAGTCGCGGATCGCGCGCTCGATGAGCCCGAGCGACGCCTTGTCGTACGGCGAGATGACGGCCATCCGCGGCTCGGGCACCGACATGCTCGCGAGCTGGTTCACCGGGGTCATCGCGCCGTAGTACTCGACGACGATCTTGTTGAACATGGCGGGCGTGGCCCGGCCAGTGCGGATACCCGAGAAGTCCTCGCGGGCGACCCCGATGGCCTTGTCCATGCGCTCCTCGGCGTCGAGGAGGGTCTCGTCGATCATCGTCCTGCCTTCGTCTCGGTGCTCGGCCTGCTGGACACCAGGGTCCCGATCTTCCCACCCGCGACGGCCCGGGCGATGCCACCCTCGGCGAAGATGTCGAAGACGACGAGGGGCAGGTCGTTGTCCATGCACAGGGAGATCGCTGTGGCGTCGGCAACCTTGAGGCGCCGCTCCAGGACCTCCCCGTAGGACAGGTGGTCAAAGCGCACCGCGTCGGGGTTGGTCTTCGGGTCGCTGTCGTAGACGCCGTCGACCTGCTTGGCCATGAGCACGCACTGCGCGCCGACCTCCAGGGCCCGCTGCGCGGCGCAGGTGTCGGTGGAGAAGAAGGGCACGCCGAGCCCGGCGCCGAAGATGACCACACGGCCCTTCTCCAGGTGCCGGATGGCGCGCCGGGGGACGTAGGGCTCAGCGACCTGCCCCATGGCGATGGCGGTCTGCACCCTGGTGTCGATGCCCTGCTTCTCCAGGAAGTCTTGCAGCGCCAGGCAGTTGATAACCGTGCCAAGCATCCCCATGTAGTCGGCACGCGGACGGTCCATGCCCTGCTCGGTGAGCTCGGCGCCCCGAAAGTAGTTGCCGCCCCCGACGACGATGGCGACCTGCGTTCCACTCCGGACGATCTCGGCGATGGCGACGGCAACGCTGCGGACTGTCCGGGGGTCGACGCCCATGGCGCCTCCACCGGCGAAGGCCTCCCCCGAAAGCTTGACCAGCACCCTGTCGTACGCCGTGGTCGTCATGGGGTGGGGCAACGGGGGTCGGGGGTCCGTGGGACGGGTCTTCGTGGGTCGGGGCTCCGTAGGACGGGGCTCATCTCGGGGGATCTCCTCGTGGCGGCGGGCAGGTCGGGCCGGGCCGGTCGGGCCCAGACGCGCGACATCCCCGGCACCCTAGTGGCGAGCACCGGGGACGTACGTCGGACCGGGGGTCGGGCTAGGCCTGGCCGACTTTGAAGCGGGCAAAACGCAGGACCTGCACGCCAGCCTCCTCGAGGACCTTGCCGACGGTCTTCTTGCTGTCCTTCGCGAAGGACTGCTCGA
>JAYTHS010000280.1:0-1248 GCA_043732345.1 Frankiales bacterium
AGGCCCAGCAGTTCTGCGGTGACGACGAGCTGGCCGGTGACCATCAGCCAGGACGCGAACGACCGTGCTCGGGTGACGGCGGCGACCTGCTCGGTCAACGTGAGGTGCTCCCAGCCGCCGGCGCGCTCGAGCTTGGCGCTGAACGACCGGGCCGCCATGGTGGTGGACTTCCCGGTCTTGCGCTGCAGGTGCTTCATGGCGGCGAAGTACTGCTCGAGCTGCTCGGTGCGGCTGGCGGTGAGCGCGAGGGTGGCGCCCATCACGACCCTGCCAGGCTCTGCGCGTCGATGGCTTCGCTGGCCCTGCGGTACTCCCCGGCGAGCCAGTCGTTGGCCAGGTGCAGGTAGATCCGGGTCGACTCAATCGAGCGGTGGCCAGCCTGGGCCTGGATCGCTTCCAAGGCCATCCCGGCTTCGCGCAGCCGCGTGAAGCAGGTGTGCCGGAGCTGGTGGCAGGTCAGGTGTTCGATCCCAGCCCGGGTCCGCGCGCCGGCGACGATCTCGTCCAGGCCAGCAGCCGACAGCGGCCGGCCGCGGCGGGGTCCCTTCAGTGCCAGGAAGATGTGGTCGTCCGCCGCTGGCTCCGGCCGTTCGGTCGCCAGGTAGGAGGCCAGCGTGGTGAAGAAGCGCTGTGACACCGGGACGGTGCGTTGATGTCCACTCTTGCCCTCGGCGATGAACAGCCGGCGTTCTCCCGGACGTAGGTCGCCCAGGCGCAGCCCAAGGACCTCGCAGCGTCGCAGCCCGCCGAGCAGCATCGCTTCGACCATCGCCCGGTCCCGGTCGGTGCGCAGGGCGGCGAGGAAGACGTCGGCCTGTTCGTGGTCGATGACGCGCGGCAGGGTCCGGGGTGCCCGGATCAGCGGGACGCCGCGCACCGCCCGCTGGCCCGGACGACGCGTCGCCAGTCCGCGCGGGACCGGGTTCTGCCTGATCGTGGTGTCGCCGCGGATGATCAGATACTCATCGAGCCCGGCGATCGTGGCGAGCCGGCGCTTGATCGTGCGCGCCGACAAGCCGCTCTCGCCGTCTTCGATCCGCACGACCTTCGCCCCGAGGCGGGGTTCGCGCTGGGCCTTGATGAAGGCCAACACATCGGCGGCGGAGACGTCCGCCGGTTCCTTGTCGATAACGGAGAAGAAGACCTTGAGGTCGAAAGCCGTGGCCAGCACGGTGTTCCACCTCGCGCGGGCAGTAACCAGCTCGAGGTAAGCATCCAGCAGCGGATGGCCCAGCCGGATCAGCTCAC
>JAYTHS010000281.1:0-1244 GCA_043732345.1 Frankiales bacterium
CGAGGTGGAGCGCGAGCAGGTCGCGGTGTTGACCGCCCGCAAGGCGGCCCGCGACGACGCCGAGGTGCAGCGCCTGCTCGCCGCGATGGTCGAGGTGGCCCGGGGCGACGGCAACCTGATCCCGCCCATGCTCGACGCCATCCGGGCCGAGGCCACCCTGGGCGAGGTGTGCGGGGCGCTCAAGGTCGAGTGGGGCGTGTACCGGGACCCCGGCCGCTTCTGAGCCGACGTCGTGGGCCGGCCGTGGTGATGGATCGGACCGCGGCAGCGGTCGCGGGGCGGACGGGTGCCTGCGGATCGCCGGTGGGCGCGCGGACGGGCTGGTCGCGGGAAGACCGGGTCAGGTGTGCGTCGACGGCGGTCGGGACCCCAGCGGGTGTGGCGCCGGGGGATCCGCGTGCCAGGATTGGGCCCGTGACTCGACCCGGTGCGCGCCCACCCGCTCCCCCGGCCGCCATGGCCGCCGCGATGGCTGGAGCCGTCGACCTATCGGCCTTGAAGGCGCGGGCGACTGCCCCCCCCGCCCCGCTCGGCCAGCCGCCGCGGGCGGCCACCCCGAACGTGACCACCGTGACCGAGGAGACCTTCCAGGCCGAGGTGGTCGAACGCTCGCTGCAGACGCTGGTCGTCGTTGACCTCGCCTCCGCGCGCAGCGCCGCCAGCACCGGGATGTCGACGACGCTCGAGGTCCTCGCCGGCGCGTCGGGTGGAGCGTGGGTGCTGGCCTCGGTGGACGTGGACACCAACCCGGGGATCGCCGAGCTGTTCGGGGTGCAGTCCCTGCCCACGACCGTCGCCGTGGCCGGCGGCCAGCCTGTGCAGGCCTTCGCCGGTGAGCAGTCCGCCGCCCAGGTACGGGAGTGGCTGAAGAGCCTGCTCGATGCGCTCGGGGCGCAGCTGCCCGGCACCGCGGCGGCGATGAAGGGCCTGCCCGACCCGGAGCCCGAGCCGCTGGACCCGCGCTTCGTGGCCGCCGAGCAGGCTCTGGACGGCGGCGACTTTGCGGGGGCGATCGCGGCCTACGAGCTGGTCCTGGCGGGCGATCCGAGCAATGTCGAGGCGGTGGCGGCACTGGCCCAGGTTCGGTTCCTGCAGCGCCTGGACGCCGTGACCCCCGACATGGTCGCCGCCGCCGACGCCGCCCCGGACGACGTGGACGCCCAGCTCCTCGCGGCCGACGCTGAGCTCGCCCAGCAGCAGGTGGAGCAGGCCTTCACCCGGCTCGTGGCCACCGTGCGCCGGGC
>JAYTHS010000282.1:0-1244 GCA_043732345.1 Frankiales bacterium
CGAGGTGGAGCGCGAGCAGGTCGCGGTGTTGACCGCCCGCAAGGCGGCCCGCGACGACGCCGAGGTGCAGCGCCTGCTCGCCGCGATGGTCGAGGTGGCTCGGGGCGACGGCAACCTGATCCCGCCCATGCTCGAGGCCATCCGGGCCGAGGCCACCCTGGGCGAGGTGTGCGGGGCGCTCAAGGTCGAGTGGGGCGTGTACCGGGATCCCGGCCGCTTCTGAACCGACGTCGTGGGCCGGCCGTGGTGATGGATCGGACCGCGGGAGCACTCGCGGGGCGGACGGGTGCCTCCGGATCGCCGGTGGGCGCGCGGACGGGCTGGTCGCGGGAAGACCGGGTCAGGCGTGCGTCGACGGCGGTCGGGACCCCAGCGGATGTGGCGCCGGGGGATCCGCGTGCCAGGATTGGGGCCGTGACTCGACCCGGTGCGCGCCCACCCGCTCCCCCGGCCGCCATGGCCGCCGCGATGGCCGGAGCCGTCGACCTCTCGGCCTTGAAGGCGCGGGCGACTGCTCCCCCCGCCCCGCTCGGCCAGCCGCCGCGGGCGGCCACGCCGAACGTGACCACCGTGACCGAGGAGACCTTCCAGGCCGAGGTGGTCGAGCGCTCGCTGGAGACGCTGGTCGTCGTTGACCTCGGCTCCGCGCGCAGCGCCGCCAGCACCGGGATGTCGACGACGCTCGAGGTCCTCGCCGGCGCGTCGGGTGGAGCGTGGGTGCTGGCCACGGTGGACGTGGACACCAACCCGGGGATCGCCGAGCTGTTCGGGGTGCAGTCCCTGCCCACGACCGTCGCCGTGGCCGGCGGCCAGCCCGTGCAGGCCTTCGCCGGCGAGCAGTCCGCCGCCCAGGTACGCGAGTGGCTGAAGAGCTTGCTCGATGCGCTCGGGGCGCAGCTGCCCGGCACCGCGGCGGCGATGAAGGGACTGCCCGACCCGGAGCCCGATCCGGTGGACCCGCGCTTCGTGGCCGCCGAGCAGGCTCTGGACGGTGGCGACTTTGCGGGGGCGATCGCGGCCTACGAGCTGGTCCTGGCGGGCGAGCCGAGCAACGTCGAGGCGGTGGCGGCACTGGCCCAGGTTCGGTTCCTGCAGCGCTTGGACGCCGTGACCCCCGACATGGTCGCCGCTGCCGACGCCGCCCCCGACGACGTGGACGCCCAGCTCCTCGCGGCCGACGCTGAGCTCGCCCAGCAGCAGGTGGAGCAGGCCTTCACCCGGCTCGTGGCCACCGTGCGCCGGGC
>JAYTHS010000283.1:0-1238 GCA_043732345.1 Frankiales bacterium
ATGACGACAACACGGCGCGCCATCACCGTGCCGACGACGGTCGAGGTCGCCGGTGGCGTGGGCACGCTCACGGGCACCGCCCGCACCTGGATCGAAGGCGGCGGGGCCGCGGACGCCAGCTGGTCCGCACGCGGCGCCGTGGTCCCCAACCAGCTCCACGTCTCGGTCGAGCAGGCCGTCGCGGCGATCCTCGACGTCTCCCCCACGGACGCCGAGCGGGCCAGGGCCTACTGCGGCCCAGCCCACGGCCACACCTGGCTGCTCGAGAGTGGCAGCTCCTGGCCGCGGCGCATCACGCTCGTCAGCCAAGACGGACCGCATGAGTACCGGCTGATCCACGACCTCCGGGCGCACCGGCCGGCCCGCGACCACCTCGGCAACACCCTCTACATGCCCGTGATCCCAGGCATGGATCGGGACGGACGGACGACCACCGCGTGAGCCCCTCCAGGGCCGGCAGCCCAGGACCACTCCGACGCCGCTCAGGTGAGACGTCGCACGGTGGACGCAAACCGCGCACGGCGCCCTGGTCCGCACGCGGGAGCGCACCACCGGCCCGGCCGGGCGCGGATCGGTCATCGCGAGCCCGCACCCCTTGATCGACCCCGCACCCCCCGATCGACCGACCCCGAGGAGACCAGTACCCGTGCACCTCAGCCCCGCCCCGCACCTCAGCCCCGCCCCGCACCCCAGCCCCGCCCCCCAGCCCCGCCCCGGATCCAAGCACCGCACTGCAAGTGCCCCGGTCAGCCGTCGTCGTCGTGGCCACCACCCCGCAGGACCGCGCCCTCGTGCCGATCGAACACACCTCGTGCGGTTGCCCCCCGGCCGTCGTCACCCTCCTCGGCCACGCCGAAGGCTGCCCGGACCGGACCTGAGCAACGCGGGGGACGCCTCCCGTGCGAACCACTGAGCCTGCTCGGCCCCCGCGGACGTACACCGGGGCACGACCACGCCTGCTGCCCGGGGAGGCGAGGCGGCGGACCACCGGCTTGGCGGTGCTCAAGTGCACGCGGTGATGGGTGCATCCCGATCGGCTCGCTCTGCGTTCAGCGGCCCGTGAGAAGAAGCTCGCGGGCGTCGGCGCCGAGGACGGCCGCCTGGGTGCGCCGCTGCACCCCGAGCTTGGTGAGCACCCCGCTGACGTAGTTCTTCACCGTCTTCTCGGAGAGGAACAGCTCGACCCCGATCTGCCGGTTGGTGAGCCCGTCGGTGATCAGGCGCAGGACGGCCGCCTC
>JAYTHS010000284.1:0-1237 GCA_043732345.1 Frankiales bacterium
CCCGTTCACCCGGCCCTCGATGATCTTCGGGAGGGCCTGCTCCGGCTTGCCCTCCTCGCGTGCGGTCTCCTCGGCGATGCGGCGCTCGTTGGCGACAACGTCCGCGGGCACCTCGTCGCGGGTGACGAACTTGGGGCGCATCGCGGCGATCTGCATGGCCGCACCACGGGCGGCGTCACCGGCGGACTCGCCGTCGCCGGAGTACTCGACGAGCACGCCGACGGCGGGGGGCAGGTCGGCCGACTTGCGGTGGAGGTAGACGGCGACAGGGCCGTCGAAGACGACCACACGACGGACCTCGAGCTTCTCGCCGATCCGGGCGGAGAACTCGTCGATCACCGCGGCCACCGTCTTCCCGTCGAGCTCCAGGGCCTTGAGGGCTTCCGCGTCGACGGGCTTCTGGGCGACCGCGAGCTCGACGATGCGCTGGCCCAAGGCCTGGAACTCGGCGTTCTTGGCGACGAAGTCGGTCTCGCAGTTGAGCTCCACCATGACGCCCTCGGAGGCAGCGACGAGGCCGTTGGCGGTGGGCCGCTCGGCCCGCTTGCCGACATCCTTGGCTCCCTTGATGCGGAGCAGCTCGACAGCCTTGTCGAAATCGCCTGCGCTGTCGGTGAGAGCGTTCTTGCAGTCCATCATCCCGGAGCCGGTGAGCTCGCGGAGCTTCTTGACGTCGGCGGCGGTGTAGCTAGCCATGGTGAGTTCGGCCTCCTGGTTCAGGGGTGGGGGATGGCGTGACTGAGGGGCGTGGCCGGGGAAGACGCCTGCTGGCGGCCCCGGTCCGAAGCGACGAGCCGGGCCCCTTCGCCAGCAGGCGTGGGACCCGGCTCGATCGGATCAGGACGAGCTGGGCGTGGCGTCCACGGCGGGGGCGTCGGCCCGGGTCGGCTCGTCGGCCTCGGTGGCCACCTCGGTGACCGGGACCTCTGCCGCAGGGCTCTCGGCGGGCGCCGGGACCTCTGTCACGGGGCTCTCGGTGACCGGAACCGCTGCCGCAGCGGTCTCGGTGGACGCGGTGGCAGCAGCATCGGCAGTGGTCGGCGTGCTGGGGGCAGCACCGGCAGTCGACGTGCTGGGGGCAGCACCGGCAGTGGTCGGCGCGCTGGGGGCATCGGTGCCGGCGGCCGCCAGCATCTCCAGCTCCCACTCGGCCAGGGGCTCGTCGACGCCCTCGGCGGGCTTCTCGCCGCCCCCGCTACGGCTGGCGCGCGCCTGCAGACCCTCGGCCACGGCGGTG
>JAYTHS010000285.1:0-1237 GCA_043732345.1 Frankiales bacterium
GACGAGCAGGTACGGCGCGTGGCTGGACTCGACCTGCGACCGGGCGGCCGACGCGGCGGTCTTCGGGAGCCTCGCCTGGTGGTTCGCCCACGGCGGCGACGACTCGCTGGGGCAGGCCCTCGCACTGGTCGTGCTGGTCACGAGCAGCCTGGTCAGCTATGCCAAGGCCCGGGCTCAGGGGCTCGGGTTCTCGTGCGACGTCGGGATCGCCGAGCGCACCGAGCGGCTCGTCGTCGTGCTGGCCGCGGGATTCGCCCTCGGGCTCGGGGCCCCGGGCACCGTAATGGTCGTCGCGCTCGCCGTCCTGGCTGTTCTCACGCTCATCACCGTCGGGCAGCGGGCCCGCGAGGTCCGCCGCCAGGCCACCCTGCTGGGCCCGTGAGCGCGGCCTCCAAGGTGGCCGGGCTGCTCCGCGGCCAGGTGACCAGCGCGTCGTACCTCGCCGGCTGGGCCCTGGTTCGGGCGCTGCCCGAGCCGCTCGCCCGGCAGGTCTTCCAGGCCGGCGCCGACCTCGCCGTACGTCGTGGCGGGCCCAGCATCGACCGGCTGCGCACCAACCTGGCCCGGGTCGCGCCCGGGCAGGACCTCACCCGGGCCGCGGTGCGGAGCTACGCCCGCTACTGGCTCGAGGTGTTCCGCCTGCAGTCCATGAGCACGCAGCGGGTCGTCGCCGGTACCCGCACGGTCGCCGAGCACCTGCTCAGGGACGCCGTCGCGGCCCCGACCGGGACCATCCTCGCCCTCCCGCACGCGGGGAACTGGGACGCCGCCGGTGCCTGGTGCGGCGCGACCGGCGTCCCGTTCACGACGGTCGCCGAACGGCTCGAGCCGGCCGAGGTCTTCGACGCCTTCGTGGCGTTCCGCGAGTCCCTCGGCATGGAGGTCGTCCCCCTCACCGGCGGCCCCCGACCGCCGTACGACGTCCTCGCCGAGCGGCTGGCCGCGGGCGGGACGCTGTGCCTGCTGGCCGACCGCGACCTGACACCGCGCGGCGTCGACGTGACCTTCTTCGGGGCGGCCACCCGGATGCCGGCCGGTCCGGCCCGCCTCGCGCTGGAGCACGGGGCACGGCTGCTCCCGACGACCCTGAGCTTCACCGACGACGGCTGGCTCATCACCTTCCACCCGTACGTCGAGCACACCGATGTGGCCACGATGACGCAGGAGCTCGCCGACGCCTTCGCCCGCGGCATCGCCACGCACCCGGCCGACTGGCACATGCTGCAGCGACTGTGGT
>JAYTHS010000286.1:0-4424 GCA_043732345.1 Frankiales bacterium
CGCTCGATCACCATGGCCATGCCCATGCCGCCACCGACGCACATGGTCTCCAGGCCGAACGTCTTGTCGGTGGCCTGCAGGCCGTTGATCAGCGTGCCGGTGATGCGGGCGCCGGTGGACCCGAACGGGTGGCCCAGGGCGATCGCGCCACCGTGGATGTTGAGCTTGCCGATATCGATGCCCAGCTCGCGGTAGGACGGGATGACCTGCGCCGCGAAGGCCTCGTTGATCTCGAACAGGTCGATGTCGTCCACCTTCTTGCCGGCGCGCCGAAGGGCGAGCCGGCTGGCCTCGACGGGTCCCAGGCCCATGATCTCGGGGGACAGGCCCGTGACGGCAGTGGAGACGATGCGGGCCAGCGGGGTCAGGCCCAGCTCCTTGGCCTTGGTGTCGCTCATGACGATGACGGCGGACGCGCCGTCGTTCAACGGGCAGGCGTTGCCCGCCGTGATCAGGCCGTCGGGACGGAAGACGGGCTTGAGCCCCGCCATGCCCTCGGCCGTGACCCCGGCGCGGGGACCGTCGTCGGTGCTCACGACCACTCCGCTCGGAGTGGTGATCGGGGTGATCTCGCGCTCGAAGAAGCCGTCGGCGATGGCCTTCTCGGCGAGGTTCTGCGACCGCGCGGCGAACTCGTCCATCTCGGCACGGGTGACGCCCTTGAGGCGGGCGAGGTTCTCCGCCGTCTGCCCCATCGCGATGTAGGCGTCCGGAAGCTCACCGTTCTCGCGGGGGTCGCACCAGCCCTCGACGCCGCCCTCGGCAGTCTTCGCCGTCCGGGCCTGGGCCGCGTCGAAGATCGGGTTGGTCAGCTCCTGACCGGCGATCATGTCGCTGTTGCCTTTGACGAAGCGGCTCACCGTCTCGACCCCGGCGGAGATGAAAACATCACCCTCGCCGGCCTTGATGGCGTGCAGGGCCATGCGGGTGGTCTGCAGCGAGGAGCTGCAGTAGCGGGTGATCGTCGTTCCGGGCAGGAAGTCGTAGCCGAGCTGCACGGCCACGATGCGGCCGATGTTCATGCCCTGCTCGCCACCGGGCAGGCCGCACCCCATCATCAGGTCGTCGATGTCTCGTGGATCGAGGGACGGGACCTTGTCAAGGGCGGCGCGGACGACGGCCGTGGCCAGGTCGTCGGGGCGGACGTCGACGAGCGAGCCCTTGAAGGCACGGCCGATCGGTGAGCGGGCAGTGGAGACGATCACGGCCTCGGGCAAGAGGACTCCTCAGTGGGCGGTGCGGTGGGTGGAGCGGGGTTCGGGGACATGACGGTGCCAGGCGGGTCGCCGGCGTCGGGCTCGGGGGTGCTCTCGCGGGGGTCGGGGGCACCTCGCCCGACGAGCGGGAGGCGGCGTACCAGCCGGACGAGCCGTCCCGGTCCGGCGGCAGCGGCGCCCGTCTCCCCGGCGAGGGTCTCGACGGACGTCCCCGGCTCGCGCGCCGCGACCAGGGCCGCGACGCCGATGTCCTGGACGCTGCTGCTGATCGGCACGCTCACGTCGATGTCGACCCCGACGGCTTCCAGGACGGCGGGCAGCAGCACGTCGGCCACCCGCCGGTAGCCCTCGAACGAGGGGTGGAAGCGGTCCTCACTCCACAGGTGCGGCGACTGCGCGAACTCCGGGCCCAGCAGGTCACCCAGGGACACCGCGATCCCGTCATTCTCGGCGACGGCGACCGCCTGGGCCGTGGCGAGCCGGCGGCTCCACTCCTGGGCAAGCGACCGCAGCGGCTGCAGCAGCGGTGCGACGGTGCCCAGGTCGGGGCACGTTCCCACGACGACGACGGCTCCCGAGGCGCGCAGGGTACGGACCACCCGACCGAGGTCGCGGGCACCGTCCCCCGGGCGGACCCGATGCGTCACGTCGTTGGCGCCCACCATCACGACGGCGATGTCGACCGGCTGGCACAGGGCGGCGTCTGCCTGCACGTCCAGGTCGGCCGAGCGGGCCCCGACGGTGGCCACGACGTCCAGGCGGACACGTCGATGAAGGTCGCGGGCCACGCCACCGGCCAGCAGGGCGCCGGGCGTCTGGGCGGGGACGAGGCAGCCCAGTCCGGCGGCGCTCGAGTCGCCGAGCATGACCAGCCGCAGCGGTCGCCCTCCCCTGGCGTACGGCGTCCGGCCGTACGTTCCCGTGGGGTCCGGAGGTGTCTCGGTGGGCTCCCCGATGGTCCGCCGGGCCAGTGCGGCCTCCGTGCGGATGACGACGTACCCCGCTGCGCCGAGCCCACCGACCAGACCACCGCCGTAGGCGCCGCGGACGGCGACCCACAGCGCCCGACGCCCCGGACGCTGTAGCTGCACTCGTCCTCCTGGGGCCGCTTCGGGTAGTTACCGCTCGATAGGTGACGATAACCCGGGTCTGACGGGGCACCGTCCCGCCTACGCTGCCCTGCACCGGCCTCCCCGCGCCCGTGCGGGGTCTCGAGGCCCACCGCTTTCGGAAGGACCGCCGTGCAGGTCGCCGACTCCCTCATCGACCTCGTGGGGGGCACGCCACTCGTGCGCCTGCACCGCGTGACGCAAGGGATCGCCGGGCAGGTGCTCGCCAAGGTCGAGTACTTCAACCCCGGCGGTTCGGTGAAGGACCGCATCGCGGTCCGCATGATCGAGGACGCCGAGGCGTCTGGCGCCCTGCAGCCCGGCGGGACGATCGTTGAGCCCACGAGCGGCAACACCGGTGTCGGGCTGGCGATCGTCGCCCAGACCCGCGGCTACTCGTGCGTGTTCGTCTGCCCGGACAAGGTTGCCCGAGACAAGATCGACGTGCTTCGGGCGTACGGCGCACGGGTGGAGGTCTGCCCGACCGCCGTCGACCCCGAGGACCCCCGGAGCTACTACTCGGTCTCAGACCGGCTAGCCCGTGAGATCCCCGGCGCTTGGAAGCCCGACCAGTACTCCAACCCGGCCAACCCCCGCTCGCACTACGAGACGACCGGCCCCGAGCTGTGGGAGCAGACCGACGGGCGGATCACTCACTTCGTCGCCGGCATGGGCACCGGCGGCACCCTCGGCGGGGCGGGGCGCTACCTCAAGGAGGTGTCCGGAGGCCGGGTGCAGGTCGTCGGCGCCGACCCGGTCGGATCCGTCTACTCCGGCGGCTCCGGTCGCCCCTACCTCGTCGAGGGTGTTGGCGAGGACTTCTGGCCCGCGACGTACGACGCTTCGGTGCCCGACCGGATCATCGCCGTGACGGACCGGGACTCCTTCGCCATGACGCGACGACTTGCCCGCACCGAGGGGCTGCTCGTCGGCGGGTCGTGCGGGATGGCGACCGTCGCAGCGCTGCAGGTCGCCCGGGAGGCCGGCCCCGAGGCCGTCGTCGTCGTGCTGCTGCCCGACAGCGGCAGGGGCTACCTGTCGAAGATCTTCAACGACGACTGGATGGCCGACTACGGGTTCCTGGCTGCTGACGAGGGGACTCGCACGGTCGCTGACGTGATGGCCCGCAAGGCGGGGGCCACCGCTGTGGGTGCGGTCCCGGAGTTCGTGCACACCCACCCGACCGAGACGGTGCGCGAGGCGATCGACATCCTGCGCGAGTACGGCGTGTCGCAGATGCCGGTGGTACGTGCGGAGCCGCCGGTCATGACGGCGGAGATCGTCGGAGCGGTCCACGACCGCGACCTGCTGGACGCCCTGTTCAACGGCCGGGCCCAGCTCGCCGACCCCCTGTCGCAGCACATGGGGGCGCCGCTGCCAATGATCGGGGCGGGGGAACCTGTGCAGGCCGCCATGGTGGCCCTCGAGAAGGCGGACGCCGCGGTGGTCGTTGCCGACGGCCGCCCGACCGGCGTGCTGACCCGGCAGGACGTCCTGGCCTTCCTGTCCCACGCCTGACCGTCTGCGTCACCACCACCCCGCTCCCGCGAAGACGCGCGGTCCGAACGTCGCTCAGGGGGCCTGTGCGGTGGTGGGGCCGGGTCCTGGGACCTGGAGCTCGGCGCGGGTGTGCCCTCCGTCCACAGCCTCGCCGTCTGTCCACAGCGAGGACCGTGGGGCCCTCCATGGACGTCGCCGAGGGCTGAGATGGCGCGCATGGACGTTCCCTTGCTGCTGCGCCAGGCCAGGGGTCGCGCGGGCCTGACGCAGCGTGCACTGGCGGCCCGCACAGGTGTGCCCCACAGCGCGCTGGTCGCGTACGAGGGCGGTGCGGCCAGCCCGACTGTCACCGTGCTGGACCGACTCCTGGCCGGGTGCGGGCTCCAGCTGCTCTCGCGGCTGGAGCCGCTGCTGGCCGACGTCGACGCGCAGCTCGAGCGGATGCTCGCCGGGCCTGTCGAGCTGCACGAAAAGGACATCGCCCGGTTGGCCGCGTCCCTCGAGAACCGGGACGACCAGAAGGGGCTGTGGCCTGCCCACCGGCCCGCCAGGGCTGGCCCCGTCGCCTGGGCCCTCGACAGAGCCAGTGCGCTGGCCG
>JAYTHS010000287.1:0-4417 GCA_043732345.1 Frankiales bacterium
TGCCAGCAGGGGCAGCAGGCCCTCGGCCAGCCGGGCGAGGTTCCACTGGGCGACGGCCGGCTGGTTGCCGTAGGCGTAGCGGCCCTGGTCGTCGATCGAGCTGTAGACGGCCGTGGGGTCGTGGGCCTCGAGGAAGGCGCACGGCCCGTAGTCGATGGTCTCGCCGGACAGCGTCATGTTGTCGGTGTTCATCACGCCGTGCACGAAGCCGACGAGCATCCACTGCGCGACGAGCCGGGCCTGGGAAGCCACGATGGCGTCGTACAGGCCCAGGGCGTCGACGGCTCCCGGGTGGTGCCGCGACAGGGCGTGGTCGGCGAGCTGCTGCAGCAGGGTGAGGTCCCCGTTCTGGGCGGCCCACACGACGCTGCCGACCCGCAGGTGGCTGCTCGCGACCCGGGCGAGAACGGCGCCGGCCAGCGGCTTCTCGCGCTGCACCGTGGCACCTGTCGCGGTGACGGCCAGGGCGCGGGTCGTGGGTATCCCCAGCGCGTGCACGGCCTCGCTGACCAGCAGCTCCCTGAGCATGGGCCCGACGGCCGCCAGCCCGTCCCCGCCGCGGGAGAACGGCGTCCGGCCTGAGCCCTTGAGGTGCAGGTCGACGAGCCGCCCGTCGGGGGTGGTGAGCTCGCCGAGCAGCAGTGCCCGACCGTCGCCGAGGCCCGGGTTCCACCCGCCGAACTGGTGGCCGCCATAGACCTGGGCGACCGGCCGGGCCCCGTCGGGCAGGGAGTTGCCCACCAGCAGGCGCACCCCCTCGGGACTGCGCAGCCACGGCGGGTCCAGGCCGAGCTCGACCGCAAGCGGCTCGTTGAGGACCAGCAGCCGGGGATCCCGGGCGAGCGCCGCCCGCCACGGGACTGCCATCTGCGGCAGGTCCCGGGCGAAGCGGTCGCCCAGGATGACGGCTGTCAGGCGGGCACGCCAGACGGGTCGGCGGGACGGGCTGGCGTGCCGTCCGCCGCAAGCGGTCCCGGGATCCCGCGGAAGCGGTAGGTCATGACCTCGCGCCCGGCCTGCAGAAGCCAGGCCTGCCCCGTCTCGGAGCTGTCGAACGCCTGCAGGACAGCAGCTCCCGCGACCTCGACGGGGATGATGGGCACCCCGCTGTCGGTGAGGAAGCCGCGGATGTCGGTGATGATCCCTGTCTCCGCGAAGCCCGGGCAGAAGGCGTTGACCGTGATGTTCTGCGGCGCCAGGGTCGGCCCGAGCGCCCGGACCAGCCCGACGACGGCGTGCTTGTTGGCGCCGTAGACCGGGTCGAACGGCGTGCCGGTCAGCCCGGCCATGCTGGCGGTCGCAACGATCGAGCCGCCGCCGCGACGGCCGAGCACGGGAAGTGCTGCCTGCACGCCGAAGACGACGCCGTCGAGGTTGACGCCCATCGCCCGCCGGTAGCGCTCGAGGTCGAAGTCCGGCCCGACGCTCGTCCCGGTGCTGATCCCTGCGTTGAGGAAGAACAGGTCGATGCCGCCGAGCAGCTCCTCGGCCTGCGACGTCGTCGCGAGCACCTCGTCGTACGACGAGACGTCGCAGTGCAGGTAGTCCGCACCGAGCTCGGCGGCGACGGTCTGGCCGCGTGCGTCGTCGACGTCGACGAGCACCACACGGTCACCGCGGCGCACCAGCTGACGGGCGACCTCGGTGCCGAAGCCTGAGGCGCCGCCCGTGACCAGCGCGGTCTTGCTCACGCGGCTCCCGCAGCGACGCCGGTGCCCTGCGTCGTGGCGGTACCGCCAGAGCTCGGGGCCGAACCGACGGACCCGAGGGCGCCGTCGACGAGCAGCCGAGCGATGCGCTCGCGGTGCTGGGAGGAATCGCCGTACGCCGGCTCGAGGCGCTTGCAGCGCTTGAAGTAGAAGTGCGCGTCGTGCTCCCAGGTGTAGCCGATGCCACCGTGGTACTGGATCATCGCCGAGGTGGCAGCGTTGGCGGCGTCGCTGGCCTTGGACTTCGCGACCGAGACGGCGACGTCCTTGTCGGGGGCGCCGAGGTCCAGCGCGTGGGCGGCGTACGTCGCGGCGTGCTCGGCCATCGTCACCGTCACGTGCAGGTCGGCGAGGTCGTGCTTGATGGCCTGGAAGGACCCGACCGGCTTGCCGAACTGCACCCGCGTCTTGTCGTACTCCACCGTGTCGGCCAGGGCCTTGCGGGCGATCCCGGTGAGGTCGGCGGCGGCCAGGACAGCGGCCCGGTCGAGCAGCTCCTGGAGCGCCTCGGGGGTGCTCTCCTCCAGCCGGGTGCCCGGGGCGCCGTCCAGCACGACGCTGTCCAGGCGGGTGGTGCGGTCCAGGGCGTGCCGGGCGGTGATGGTGACCCCCGCAGCCTTTGGGTCGACGAGGTACAGCCCGTCCTGGGCGGCCACGACCAAGGTGTCGGCCGCGCCGGCGTACTCCACGAGTCCGAGGTCGCCGGACAGCGCCCCGCCGATGGCGGTCGCTGGGGCGGCGGCCGGGGTCGGGGAGGAGCCGGTGCGCAGCAGGGCGACGGCGCCCTTGACCTCTCCCGCGGCCAGCCGCGGGAGCAGCTCCGCCTGCTGCTCCTTGCTGCCTGCCAGCCGCAGCGCCTCACCGACCAGGACGGTGCCGAGCCAGGGCCCGGGGACCGTGCCGGCGCCGAAGCACCGGGCGATGACCGAGGCGTCGAGCAGGCCCATGCCCATGCCCTCGTGCTCCTCGGGAACCAGGACGGCGAGCCAGCCCTGCTCGCCCATGCTCTTCCACAGCAACGCGGGAACGCCGTCGGTCTCGGGGTTCTCGTAGACCTCGCGGACCTGCTGCTGGCCGAACCGGTCATGCAGGTAGGACTGGACAGCGTCCTGCAGCGCGCGCTGCTCGTCGGTGAGAGCGAACTCCATGGTGGTCGACCTTCCTAGCGGGGCAGGCCGAGCACGCGCTCGGCGACGATGGTGCGTTGGACCTGCTGGGAACCGCCCCAGATCGTGCAGGAGCGCGACCACATTGCCATGCTCGTGAGCTCCTCGAGCGACAGGTCGGCCTGCGGCTGCGCGACCTGGAACCCGGTGCCCAAGATCGCCTCGTAGGCGTCGCTGACCCGCCGGAAGGCCTCGGACCACATTATCTTGGTCATCGAGGCCTCGAAGCCCAGGTCCTTGCCCTTCGAGGTCTGGGTCAGGATGTGCCAGGAGTGCAGCTTGAGGCACTCGAGGTCGACCAGCGCCTCGGAGAGCTTCTGCCGCATGACGGGGTCCTGGCTGGCGGGACGTCCGTCGCGGTCGACCTCGCGGGCCACCGACACGACCTCGTTCCACATCTTCCTGAACTCGGTGTACTGCCCGATCGCGGAGGACCCGCGCTCGAAGGACAGCAGCAGCATGGCCGTGGCCCAGCCGTTGCCCTCCCCACCGAGCACCTCGGTCGTGGGGCAGAGCGCGTCGGTGAACCACACCTCGCCGAACTCGCTGGCACCGGTCATCTGCTTGAGCGGCCGGGCCTCGACGCCGGTCTGCTTCATGTCGACGAGCAGCATGGAGATGCCGGCGTGCTTGCTGCCGCCGGACTCGCCGGTCCGGGCCATCGTGAAGATTTTGTCGCCGTGCATGGCGTTGGTGGTCCAGATCTTCTGGCCGTTGACCACGTAGTTGTCGCCCTGCAGCTCAGCTTTCATCTGCAGCGCGGCGAGGTCCGAGCCGGCACCGGGCTCGGAGAAGCCCTGGCACCAGATGACCTCGTTGCGCAGCAGCGGCTTGATGATGTCGCGCTTCTGCTCCTCGGTGCCGAGCATCATCACGGTGGGGGCAAGGAAGCTCAGGCCCAACGGGTTGACGGTCGTCGGCGCGTTGGCGGCGGCCATCTCCATGTCGTAGACGGCCTTCATGGTCGGGGTGCCCCCGCGACCGCCGTACTCCGTCGGCCACAGGATCCCGGCGAAGCCGGCCTCGGCCTTGCCTGCCTCCCACTCCCGGCGGATCTGGAAGCTCTCGTCGTCGGTCTTGTCGCGCCAGAAGGACTGCTCGCGCATGTCCTGCGGCAGTGCCTGGCCGAGCCAGGTCCGCAACTCCCTGCGGAAGTCCTCGTCCTCGTCGTTGAACCGCAGGTCCACGGTGATCCTCTCGTCGCGCGCTCTCGATGAAACCGAACGTGGTTCTAGTACACACCAGGTGGAGTGGGCCACACGGGGCGGGTGGTCGGGTGGAGGCGGTGGTGGCCCATGATCGGTGTTGACTGCGGGTGTGGACCTCGACGCGACGCTCGCCCTCGCCACCTCCCTGGCCCGGGAAGCCGGGGAGCTTGCGCTGTCGATGCGTGGGGCGCCGTCGATCGAGACGAAGTCCTCCCCGACCGACGTCGTGACGGCCGCCGACCGGGCCAGCGAGCAGCTGATCCTGTCGCGGCTCGAGGTAGACCGGCCGGACGACGGGGTGCTCGGCGAGGAGGGTACCTCGCGGGCGGGGAGC
>JAYTHS010000288.1:0-1230 GCA_043732345.1 Frankiales bacterium
CGCCGACGACCAGGATGCGGGTAGGACTGCTCTGCGTGCTCACAGCCGTGATCCTCCCACCTTCTGCACCGATCACGGTGGCGGGGTGGCGCCGTCACCTGCTCGCGGCTCCCCGTCCGCGGCCCGACCGTCCGAGACCAGGCTCGCCGCCCGACGAGCCGAGACCAGGACCTCGGTGACCATCGCGGGCGTCAGACGGCCCGTGAAGGTGTTCTGCTGGCTGACGTGGAAGCAACCGAGGACGGTGAGCGGCGGGCCGCCGTCGGAGTGCTCGAGCACCACCCGCACACCGTGGCCGAAGCGTGGCCTGGGCACCGGGACCTTCCACCCCGCACGGGCCGCCACCGGGAGGAACGCCTGCCAGCCGAAGCCGCCGAGCACCACCACCGCGCGCACCGTCGGCCGCAGCAGCTCGAGCTCGCGGAGCAGGAACGGTGCGCACGCGTCGCGCTCGGCCGGTGTGGGCTTGTTCGCGGGCGGCGCGCAGTGCACCGGCGCGACCATGCGGGTTCCGAGCAGCTCCAGCCCATCGTCGGCGCGGGTGCTGGTGGGCTGGTTCGCCAGTCCGGCGGCGTACATCGCCGCGACCAGGACGTCGCCCGAGCGGTCGCCGGTGAACATCCGTCCGGTGCGGTTCGCCCCGTGCGCGGCCGGGGCCAACCCCACCACGAGCACCGCGGCGTCGGCGGGCCCGAAGCTGGGAACGGCCCGACCCCAGTAGGTCTCGTCCCGGAAGGAGGCTCGCCGGGTGGCCGCCACCTCCTCGCGCCAGGCCACCAGCCGCGGACACCGCCGGCACGCGACGACGTCGGCATCCACTCGGGCCATCGAGTCGACGTCGGCGTCAACCTGGGCGGTCGAGTCCGGCACACCCGTCACGCTAGGCCCGCCATGGCCCGCCGCTAACCTCGGGCCATGGCCGACGAGAAGGATCCCACCCGCACCTCCGCCGACGTCCCGGACCCGACCGACGAGCTGGTCAGCACCCAGCACACGGTCACCGCGGGTGGGCAGGAGCTCGCGTACACGGCGACGACGGGGCGGGTGGTCCTGCGCGAGGAGGTCACCGAGGACGGCAGGGCCAAGGGCCACGAGCCGAAGGCCGAGGTGTTCCTCACCTCCTACGTGCTCAACGACGCGGACCCGGCGACCCGCCCCGTGGTGTTCGCCTTCAACGGGGGGCCCGGCTCGGCGAGCGTGTGGCTGCACCTGGGCCTGCTGGGGCCGAGG
>JAYTHS010000289.1:0-33897 GCA_043732345.1 Frankiales bacterium
CTTCCTCGGCGTCCGGTCCTACCTCGGCACCGCCCGCAAACACGGCCAGAGCGCGATGGTCGCACTCCGCGACCCGTTCACCGGTCAACCCTGGATCCCTGCGGTCGGCCCCAGTCCGTAGCCCATGGGGCCTGAACAGTTACACAACCGAATACAATGACGAACACAAGGGTCAGAACCACGTGTGGACTGACAATCTCAGGAGGTCTTACCTCGTTGTCGACCTTCAAGTCTCAGTGTCCGGCCACAGCACACGGCAAGGCAAGCCCCTCCGGGCAAGCTGTGGGAAGCACAGGGAACGCCGACAGCGCAGGCCACGCGGGACGTGGCTGCTTTGTCTGCCGACCCGCCGCCCGTACCTGTCCGGATGGGCGGACGCACGGGGGGGCACCGGTGGACGGACGACGAGCGGCGTCCTACCGTGGAAGGACCAGCTCAACAGTCTGGTCCCGGCCCGACACCACATCGCCGGCCACCATCTGCCGGCCCCGTCGCAGCTCAACCTCGCCGTTGACGACGACGCCCCCCTCGGCAAGTAGGGCCTTCGCCTCCGCACCGGTGTCGATGATCTCGGCCAGCTTGAGCAGCTGGCCCAGGCGTAGCCCGTCGCTGTGGAGGACGACCTCGCGGACCGGTGCCTCCAGCTCGGCCGTCCACTGCTCCACGGTCGTGCCGTCGGGCAGCCGGCGGGTGCGGTCCGCGAGCTCCAGGCCGCACGAGGCCAGCACCGCCAGCGCAGCGGTCGTCGTCGACCGCGGCCAAGTGGACAGCTGCCGGTAACCCCGCGCCCACGCGAGGTCGGCGAGCCCCTCGACCAGCGAGGACCCGACGCCGCTGCGCTGGTGCGCCGGGTGGACGAAGAGCATGGTCAGGTGGACGAGCCCGGGCGCCAGCTCCCCGGCGCCGTGCTGCAGTCGGCCAGGCTCGCCCAGCGCCATGCCGACGACCGTGTCGTCCGCGAGGGCGACCACGAGCAGAAAAGCTGCGGCATCGACCTTCTCGGCAATCTCCGCGGCCCGGGCCGCGGACGGGCGTGAGCCGGTCCCGGCCAGCGAGGCGCGCCAGACCTCGATGGCCCCGGCGTGCTCGTCGGGGGTGGCGGGCCGGACGGTCAGCGTGATGGACACCGCAGGCTCCTCAGCAGGACAGGCAGGTCGACGAGGCTGGAAAGCTGGTTGCGCCCGCGGGTGCGAGAGCGCCGGGTCGTCGGCCCAAAGCATGCCCCAGGGGCGACGCCGCAGGTGCACCGCCGTCAGGCCCAGCACGAGCGCAGGTAGGAGCTGACGACGAGGTCGACGGGCAGGGCCAGCGCCCCGACGAGGGCCTGGAACTTCGCCAGCTGGTGGCCACCCACCACGACGTACCGGGCCGCAGGACCGATAGGACGTCGGGGTGGTCACGCCCGTGGGCGACCAGACCGGTCGGGATCGTAGCGGCGCGGGTCACAGCAGGATGGCGAGCGCCCGATGGTCCGACAGCGGCAGCGCGGGGGTCTCCACGGCCCGCACTAGAGGCAGTGCCCCGTGCCCGAGGACGTGGTCGAGCTGGATCTTGGGCTCCCAGCCCGGGTAGGTCTTCGCTTTGGCCAGCACCCGCCATCCCGACAGGGCCCGCGGGAACGGACCGGGCATGTTGAGGTCCCCCAGCAGCACCTTCGGGCCGGGGAGCCCTCGCAGCCAGGCCGTCACCTTGCGTAGCTGCACGCCGTTCCAGACCGGGACGAAGGACAGGTGCGTCGTGCAGACGGTCAGGGGACCGGTCGCCGTCTCGACCACGGCTGCGACAGCCGCCCGCGGCTCATCTTTCAGCCAGATGACCTGCCTGGTGCCTGGCAGCATGATCGGCGACCGCACCGGCGCGGCCGGCAGGGTCAGCTCGTGCCACGACAGCACCGGCAGCCGGGAGATCAGCCCGATGCCGTACGCCGGGGTCCCGACCGCGTCGGCCGGGGTCGCGGGTTGCCACACCTCACCGGGGGTGCCGCTGATCGCGGAGACGAACCGGAAGTCGGCCGCCCCCATGCCCACGGCGACCTCGGCCGTCAGGTCCAGCCCGCCTGAGCGGGCCTGGTCGCGGTCGACCTCCTGGATGCCCAGCACGTCGGCGTCGAGCGCCGCGACCGCCGTCCGGAGCCGGTCGGCGTCGACCAGCCCGTCGCTCAGGGACCGGCCGTGGAGAAGGTTGAAGGTAGCGAGGCGCACCGAAGCGACGCTAGTCCAGGGTGCCCCGCCCCCGCCTGCTCACGCTAGGTGTGATAGCAGCAGTTCGGCGAGCTCGCGGGGTGCCTGCTCCGGGATCCAGTGGCTGACCCCCGGCAGGACCTCGAAGCGGTACGGCCCGGTGACGAAGCGCGTGGTCAGCTCGGCCCCGGTCCGCCCGAGGGCGGCGTCGTTGTCGGACCAGATGTGCATCGTCGAGACGGTGACGGCCGGGGTCCCGTCGACGTCCTCGCGCCGTTGCGCGGCGTACCAGGACAGCCACGAGCGCAGGGCGCCCGGCACCCGGGCCGCGGCGACGACCGCCTCCACGTCGACCTCCGGGGGCAGACCGCCGAACAGCCTGCGCAGCCTGGCGGCGTTGTCGGCGAGCAGCACCTCGTCGTACCCCGACCGGGCGAAGTCCTTCATGTACGACGAGCGGGTCCGCTGGTCGGCATCGCCCTGCAGCGCCAGCAGGAACGCCGACGGGTGGGGCACCGACACCGCCGTCAGCGTCCGGACTCGCGCCGGGTGGCGGGCACCGAGCTGCCACGCGACCGCGGCGCCCCAGTCGTGCCCGACGACGTGCGCCCGGTCGACCTCGAGAGCGTCCAGGACCCCCAGGGCGTCCCCGACGAGCAGCGGCAGCCGGTAGTCGTCCACCTCGTCCGGCCGGGCACCCGGCGAGTAGCCCCGCTGGGTCGGCGCCACGACCTGGAAGCCCGGCAGCAGCGGGACGACGTTCCGCCAGCAGTGCGCCGTCTGGGGGAAGCCGTGCAGCAGCAGCACGACCGGCGCGTCCGCCGGGCCTTGAACCAGCACGTCCAGGACGAGCCCACCTACGTCGATCTGCATTCTCAAACCCTAACCAGGCCACTGTCACCTCCCGGGCAGTTAGGTCCGCGCCGCTACGTGACGAAGGGACGGAGTGCGCCACCTGGCGCAGGACACGTGGCGCCGAACGGCGCAGAAGCAGAGGTGCCTGAACGTGCGCTGGGTCCGGACCGCCACCACTGTCAGCACGGCGCTGCTCGCCTCGGCGCTCTCCCTCCCGACGGCACACGCGGCGACCGCGGTGACCGGCCCTGATGTGTCCAGCTGGCAGCACCCGTACGACGTCGCCATCGACTGGACGAAGGTGCGGGCCGCCGGGCACAGCTTCGCGATCGTCAAGGCCAGCGAGGGCTCCTACGTCAACCCTTGGCTCGCGACGGACACTGCCGGGGCACGCGCCGCCCACCTCGTCACGGGCGGCTACCACTACGCCAGCCCGGCCCTGCCGGTCTCGACAGCCGCCGACCAGGCCCGGCTGCTGGTGTCCGCGCTGAGTCCGCAGCGCACAGCCGGGACGCTGCCGCCGGTGCTGGACCTTGAGGACAGTGGCGGAATGGTCCCGCGGGACCTCGTGACGTGGACCCAAGTATTCCTCGAGACGATTCGCTCCCTCACCGGCCGGACCCCGATCCTCTACACCTACCCGTACTTCTGGTCGAACTCGATGGCCGGCAGCACCGCGTTCTCCCGCTACCCGCTGTGGCTCGCCGCCTACTCCCCGACGGCACCGGCTGCGGTCGGTGGGAGCGCCGCCTGGTCGCTGTGGCAGTACACCTCGAGCGGCGCCGTGCCCGGCATCCGTGGAGGCGTGGATGTCAGCCGCTTCGCGGGTACGGCGGCGCAGCTCACCACGCTGGCCGACGGGACCGCCCGCACCGCATGGCCGCTGCTCCCGCCGCAGGCGCCGGTCAGCACCTGGGGAACCGCCGGGGACCGCTCCGCGACCGTCCAATGGATCCCGGGGGACGACGGCGGCCAGCTGCCCACGAGCTGGACCGTCACGGCCAGCCCGGGCGGGGCGACGCAGACCGTCGACGGCTCGCTGACCCGCGCCACCTTCACCGGCCTGACCCCGGGCCTGGCGTACAGCTTCACCGTGCGGGCGCGCAGCGCGTACGGCAGCTCGCCCCTCACGTGGCCGTCCAGCCCTGTCGTCCCGGGCCGGACCCCGGGGACGCCGACCGGACTGGCAGCGGTGGCGACGCCGCACTCGGTGGCCCTGCGGTGGGCCGGGTCGGCCGGCTTCCCCTCGAGGTGGACGGTCTCCCGCTGCGCCGGGACCCCCTGCACAGGTTGGCGTGACCTAGCGACCACGACGACCCCGTCGTGGGTCGACGCGTCCGCCCTGCCCGGGCAGCGCTACGGCTACCGGGTGCTGGCCCGCAACGGCTACGGTATCTCCTCCTCGTCCCTGCCTCTCGGTGTGCTGACGCCGCCAGCCCCGATCGTGGCACCCCGCCCACCGGTCGTGCCGGCGCCACCCGTCGTTGCCGCTGCGCTGGCTGCCGGCGCCGTCCCGCTCGGCCGCTCGGTCGTCCTGGCGGGCCGGACCAGCCGGGCGGCAGCGGGAGCCGTGGTCCTGCGCCAGGGCTACTACTCCGGCGCCTGGCACACCTGGGCCACGGCTCCGGTGCAGTCGACGGGAGCGTTCCGCTTCGTCGTGACGCCCACCGTGGCGGCCACCAACCGCTACCGGGTCCTGCTGCCCGCCGCCGCCTGGCACCGGGCCGTCGCGAGCCCCACGCTGATGCTGCGCGTGGGCTGAGCGCTCACCGCGCGACGGTAACGTCCAATCGCACCTCGACGAGGTCACTCACCTTGAGCCCGCCCATCATGGCGCTGTACGGCGAGAGGCCGTGCTCGGTCTGGACAATCCCCGTGATCCCGTTGACGCGGACCAGGCCCTGCTCCGGGGCGACGGTCACGGCGAGCACCGCCGGCCGGTCGACACCGGCGACGCTGACCTGGACCGCCACGTCGTAGCCGCCGGTCGTCGGGGTGACGGAGGTGCTCGTCACCCGGACCGTTGGGTGGGCGCCTACCTTGAGCGTCTCGAGAGCGTTGTCGCGGATGGACGCCTTGTCCTTGTCCGACAGGGGCTTGACCCCACCCGTTCCCGAGGCGACGGACAGGCTCGAGAGCGTGGCGACGACCTCGACGGACGTGAGGGCCTCGCCGTCCAGCTCGGCCGTCGCCGACCAGTCCGACAGGGCGATCGTCAGGGCGTGCCCCAGCTTGGCGGCGCGCCCCTCCACGCCGGTGTGCAGGGTCAGGGTGCCGTCGGCCGGGCCGGCCGTCAGAGAAGTCATGATGGGAGCCTGTCAGTGTCCGGAGGCCCTGTCGCGCGGGCAATGATGGGGGCATGACGCTGCTGGACCCGTCCCTGCCGTGCGCGACCCGAACGTCGACGACCACGCACGAGGTCACCAACCAGGTGCCGCCGCTGGTCGGTCACGATGTCGCGCAGGACCCAGCGCTGCTCGAGGGCCTGGTCCGCGAGGGCGCGGGCTGGTACGCCGAGGACCTGCACCGGCTCGGCCGCCTCGCCGGCACCGAGCAGGCCCAGCGCTGGGGCGTAGAGGCGAACGAGAACGAGCCGGTTCTGCGGACCCACGACCGCTACGGCCACCGTGTCGACGAGGTCGACTTCCACCCGTCCTGGCACGCTCTCATGGACGTCGCGGTCTCCGAGGGACTGGCCGGGGCGCCCTGGGCGGACCCGCGACCGGGCGCCCACGTCGCCCGCGCCGCCGGCTTCTTCACCTGGTCGCAGGTCGAGGGTGGCCACGGCTGCCCCATCAGCATGACCTGCGCCGTCGTACCGGCCCTGCGGGCTCAGCCCGACCTGGCGGTGGCCTTCGAGCCGCTGCTCACCAGCCGGACCTACGACCCCGGCCTGCGGACCCCGCTCGGCAAGGCCGGACTGCTCGCGGGCATGGGGATGACCGAGAAGCAGGGCGGGTCCGACGTCCGGGCCAACACCACGACGGCGACTCCTGCCGGCGATGGGACCTATCTCCTGCGCGGGCACAAGTGGTTCACCAGTGCTCCCATGTGCGACGTCTTCCTGGTGCTCGCCCAGGCCCCCGCCGGGCTGTCGTGCTTCCTGGTGCCGCGGGTCCTGCCGGACGGCGCCCGCAACACCTTCCGCATCCAGCGGCTCAAGGACAAGCTCGGCAACCGCAGCAACGCTAGCTCCGAGCCCGAGCTGGACGGCACCATCGCCTGGCCCGTCGGCGAACAGGGCCGGGGCGTCCGCACCATCATCGAGATGGTGTCGATGACCCGCCTTGACTGCGTCATCGGCTCGGCGTCACTCATGCGTCAGGCCCTGCTGCAGGCGACCCACCACGCCCGGCACCGCAGCGCCTTCGGTGGCCTGCTCGTTGACAAGCCCCTGATGCGCAACGTCCTGGCCGACCTGACCCTTGAGTCCGAGGCGGCCACGACGCTGATGCTGCGCCTCGCGGGCTCGGTCGACCGGGCGCATGCCGGGGACGCGCACGACGCGGCGTTCCGGCGGCTGGCCGTGGCCGTCGGGAAGTACTGGGTCACCAAGCGCGCCCCGGCCTTCACCGCCGAGGCCCTGGAGTGCTTGGGGGGCAACGGTTACGTCGAGGAGTCCGGCATGCCCCGGCTCTACCGGGAGGCTCCGCTGAACTCCGTCTGGGAGGGCTCGGGCAACGTCAACGCCCTCGACGTCCTGCGGGCGATGGCGCGCGAGCCTGAGAGCGCCGAGGCGTACTTCGTCGAGGTCGCCCTTGCCGACGACCCGCGGATCGCTCGGGGCACCGCCTCCCTGCGCCGCGAGCTCGCGGACGCGGACGAGGCCGGGGCGCGACGGCTCGTGGAGCGGCTCGCCCTGCTGCTGCAGGCCTCGCTGCTCGTCCGTCACGCCCCGGCCCCGGTCGCCGACGCGTTCTGCGCCAGCCGGCTCGCCGGTGACCGTGGCCTGGCCTTCGGCACCCTTCCCGGGGGCCTGGACCTGACCGCTGTCCTTGAGCGGGTCTAGCTATTTCGTCAGGGCCAGCATGGCCTGGGTGGCCGCGAAGTACGTGTTCTTGCCCAAGTCGCCGACCGTCTTGATGCGGAAGGCCTTCTGCAGGGCGACATCGACGGATCTCGGCGGGAGAGGAGGACTCGCCGGCCCCGTACCCTCCCCGGGTGCTCGCCCCGTCCCGCCAGCGCCTGTTGCCGCTGCTCGGTCCGGCCTTCGTCGCGAGCGTCGCCTACGTCGACCCCGGCAACGTCGCGACCGGCACCCAGGCCGGCGCGACGTACGGCGCGCTGCTGCTGTGGGTGGTCGTGGCCAGCAACCTGCTCGCGGTGCTGGTGCAGTACCTGTCGGCCAAGCTCGGGCTGGCCACCGGGCTGGACCTGCCACGGCTGTGCGCCGGGCGCTACAGCCGGCCGGTGCTGGTCGGGCTGTGGGTGCTGGCGGAGCTGGTGGCGATGGCCACCGACCTCGCTGAGGTCGTGGGGGGAGCGGTCGCGCTGCAGCTGCTGTTCGGCCTGCCGCTGCTGCTCGGCGGGGTGCTGACCGGGCTCGTCTCGTTCATCCTGCTGGCGCTGACCCGCCGCGGACACCGCCCCTTCGAGCGGGCCGTGCTGGGGCTGCTCGCGGTGGTGCTGCTGGGTTTCGTGGCCGCGGCGCTCGGTGCGGGCGTCGACGTGGGCAGCACCGCGAGCGGGCTGGTGCCGCGCTTCACCGACGGCGGGTCGGTCACCCTCGCGGCCGGCCTGGTCGGGGCGACCGTCATGCCGCACGCCGTCTACGTGCACAGCCGGCTGCTCGGCCAGCGAGCTGCCCCGCTGGCCGAGCCCGAGCGGCGTGGGCTGCTGCGGGCCCAGCGGGTCGACATCCCCGTCGCCATGGGCCTGGCGGGCCTGGTCAACATCTCGATCCTGCTCACCGCCAACGCCGTCTTCCACTCGCGCGGCGTCACGGCCGACACCATCCAGCAGGCGCACGCCGGGATCGCCGACCAGCTGGGCCCGGGGATTGCTCTGTGCTTCGCCCTGTCGCTGCTGGCCTCCGGACTCGCGTCCTCCTCGGTCGGGACGCTGTCCGGACAGATCGTGATGTCGGGCTTCCTGGGCATCTCGCTGCGAGTGACCGTGCGGCGGATCGTCACGTTGACGCCCGCGCTGCTGCTGCTGGCGCTCGGGGTCGACGCGACGACCGCGCTGATCGACAGCCAGGTCGTGCTCAGCTTCGGGCTGCCGTTCGCGCTGGTGCCGCTGGTCCTGCTGACGCGGGACCCCGGGGTCATGGGCTCCTTCGTCAACCGGCGTCGTACGACGGTGGCAGCCACCGTCGTCGTCACCCTGGTCGTGGCCCTGGACCTCGCCCTCGTCGGGCCCGTTCTGCTGAGCCTGTTCACGTGACGCCGTACTAGTTTCTGCCAGTGACCTCTCTGAGCCCGACCTACCCCGTGGAGCGGGGGTCGTTGGACAACGGCCTTCGCATCGTGGTCCTGCCCGACCGCAGCAGCCCGGTCGTCGCCGTCGCCGTCTACTACGACGTGGGGATGCGCAGCGAGCCGCAGGGCCGCACGGGTTTCGCCCACCTGTTTGAGCACCTGATGTTCCAGGGGTCGGCGACGCTGGAGAAGTCCGAGCACTTCAGCCACGTGCAGGGTGCCGGCGGGACGATGAACGGCTCCACGCACGTCGACTACACCAACTACTACGAGGTGCTCCCAAGCAGCGCGACCGAGCTCGCGATGTTCCTCGAGGCCGACCGGATGCGCTCCTGCCGGCTGACCCTGGACAACCTCGCCAACCAGGTCGCGGTCGTCCAGAACGAGATCCGCGTCAACGTCCAGAACCGTCCGTACGGCGGCTTCCCCTGGATCGCGATGCCGCCCGTGCTGTTCGAGTCGTTCGCCAACACCCACGACGGCTACGGGTCGTTCGTCGACCTCGAAGCGGCGACCATCGAGGACGCGCAGAGCTTCTTCGACCGCTACTACGCGCCGGGCAACGCCGTGCTGGCGGTGGCCGGTGACGTCGACGCCGCGCAGGTCCTCGCCTGGGCTGAGCAGCACTTCGGCGACATCCCTGGCCGCCCCGTCGAACCGCCCCCTGCCTTCACCGAACCCCCTGTCACGCAGCAGAAGAGAGCGGTCGTGGAGGACGCGCTGGCGCCCGCTCCCGCGGTGGCGCTCGCCTGGCGCACCCCCGATCCCGCCGACCTCGCGGGCTACCTGCCGTACGTCGTGCTCGCCGAGGTCCTCACCGACGGCGACGCCGCCCGGCTGCAGGACCGGCTGCTGCTGCGCGACCGCACCGCGACCAGCGTCGGCGGCTACCTCGGGGTCATGGGCGACCCGCTGGACGCGCGGGACCCGACCCCGCTGATGGTCGAGGTGCACCACGCCCCGGAGGTGCCCGTCGAGACCGTCGTGGCCGCCGTCGACGAGGAGATCGCCCTGTTGGCCGTGGAGGGCCTGCGCGACGGTGAGCTGGACCGGACCGTCAAGCGGATCGTCGCCCGCTACCTGCGGGACGTCGACAGCGTCCTGGGCCGGGCCACCACCGCCGCGGTGCTCGAGCAGCAGCGCGGCCGGGCCGAGCTGCTCAACGAGCTCCCCGACCTGCTCGCCGCCGTCACCGCCGAGCAGGTCGTGGCCGCCGCCGCGACGCTGCGACCCGACAACCGGGCGCTCCTGGAGCTCCGACCTGCAGGAGCCGCCGCATGACCGTACCCGCGCTGGCCAAGGCCAAGCCGCTCAGGCTGCCCGCCGTCTCCGACACGACCCTCGACAACGGGCTGCGGGTCCTGGCCGTGCGGCGGGCCGGCGTACCGCTGGTCGAGCTGCGCCTGCGGGTGCCTTTCGCCGCCCCGGCGGGCAAGGGCGGTGGGCCGCACGTCGCCCGGGCCGCGCTGCTCGGCGACACGCTGCTGTCGGGCACCGAGCACCGCACCGCCAGCCAGGTCGCGGTCGACGTGCAGTCGCTCGGTGGGCAGCTGTCGGCCAGCACTGACGCCGACCGGCTCGCCTTCGGCGGCTCCGTCCTGACCACCGGGCTGCCCGGACTGCTGAGCCTGCTGGCTGAGGTGCTGACATCGGCGAGCTACCCGGGCAGTGAGGTCGCGGGGGAGCGCGACCGGCTCGTCCAGGAGCTAGCGATCGCCCGCAGCCAGGCCGGGATCGTCGCGCGCGAGGCCCTCATGGGCCGGATGTACCCCGGGCACCCCTACGCGCTCGACCTCCCGACCGCCGACGCCGTCGCCGCCGTACGACCCAAGCACCTGAGGGCACTGCACGCAGACCGCGTCGTGCCGGCCGGCAGCATCCTGGTGCTGGTCGGGGACCTGCAGCCGGCCCGGGCCGTCGCCCTGGTCGAGAGGTCGTTCGCCGGGTGGACCACCAGCCGGGACGCCCTACCGCTGCCGCCCGTGCCCGCCCAGGTAGGCCGGACCGCACTGCTGCTGGACCGGCCCGGCGCTGTCCAGACGACGATCCGCCTCGGGGGCGGCGCCTTGGCCCGCACCGACGACGGGTACGCCGCGCTAGCGCTGGCCAACCTGGTGTTCGGCGGCTACTTCAGCTCCCGCTGGGTCGCCAACATCCGCGAGGACAAGGGCTACACCTACAGCCCGCACAGCAGCATCGACCACCCGCCCGCCGGCTCGCGCTGGGTCGCCGGAGCCGACGTCGCCACCGACGTCACGGCGCCCGCGCTACTCGAGACGATGTACGAGCTGGGCCGCCTGGCGACCGTCCCGGTCACGCAGGAGGAGCTCGACCACGCCCGCCGATACGCTACCGGGGCTCTGTCGCTGGGAACGGCCAGCCAGGCCGGTCTTGCCAGCACCGTCAGCCAGCTGGCCGGCGTCGGGCTCGGGGTGGAGTGGCTGCGCGACTACCCGAAGGCCCTGGCCTCGGTCACCGTCGAGCAGGTCCGGGAGGCGGCTGCTCGCTGGCTGAGCCCGACCGCGCTGACGCCCGTGCTCGTCGGTGACACCGCGACCATCGCGGACGGCCTGCGCGCCCTGGTGGACCTCGAGCTGTCGTGAAGGTCCCGGCCCTGTCCCGTGCGACCGTCGACCGTGACGCCGCCACCCGGGACGACCCCGCTGCCCTCGACGCGCTCTGGGAGGCCGCGAAGGTGCTCGTCGTCGACGCCGGCCAGGCGCTGCTCGACGGTCTCGACCTGCTTTTGCTCGACAGCACCGAGGCCCCGGAGGGTGACCGCTTCTACCTGGGCCTGCTCGACGGTCAGGCCTACTTCGCCGTACCCGCAGTGCTTCCCAGGACGCTGGGCACCCAGGTCAAGGGGTTGCGCGACGTCGGCGCGGTGCTGTCCGACCGCGACGCCGGGCTCATGGCGCACGCTGTCGGCCTGGCCAACTGGCACGCGGCCCACCCCCGCTGCCCCCGGTGCGGGTCCGCGACGACCAGCGTCCGGGGCGGCGCCGTGCGCCGGTGCGGGCAGGACGGGTCGGAGCACTTCCCCCGTACCGACCCCGCCGTCATCATGCTGGTCACCGACGGGGCCGACCGCTGCGTCCTGGGGCGCCAGGCGATCTGGCCGGCGGGTCGCTACAGCACCCTCGCAGGCTTCGTGGAGCCCGGGGAGAGCGCCGAGATGGCCGTCGTCCGGGAGGTCCTCGAGGAGACCGGCGTGGCGGTTCGCGACGTCGCCTACCGGGGCAGCCAGCCGTGGCCGTTCCCGGCCAGCCTCATGCTCGGCTACACCGCGGTGTGCGACGCCGACGCCAACCCCGTGCCCGCAGACGGCGAGCTGGAGGACGCGCGGTGGTTCACCCGGGACGAGCTGCGCGACGGTGACGCCGTCCTGCCCCCGCCGGTGTCGATCGCCCACCGCCTGATCACCGAGTGGCTGGACG
Organism: Frankiales bacterium; assembly: GCA_043732345.1. Taxonomy (GTDB): domain Bacteria; phylum Actinomycetota; class Actinomycetes; order Mycobacteriales; family SCTD01; genus RYN-111. Next base: position 11,893 of record JAYTHS010000289.1, read on the forward strand.
ACCCGGACGGCTGAGCATGCCGCATGGGGGGTAGGGCTGCGGCATGACCGATGTCAAGACCGCGGCCCGCAAGGCCCAGGACAGCTCGAGCAACGACCGGCTGGCCCGCTCGGGCCTGGTGTCACGGGGCGCCGTGTGGCTCGTCGTGGGGCTGCTTGCCGTCCGGCTGGCACTGGGAGGCGGCGGCAAGGCTGACCGGCAGGGGGCGCTGACCGCGATCCGGGAACAGCCGTTCGGCAAGGCCGTTCTGCTGCTCATCGCCGTGGGGTTCGCCGCCCACGCGGTCTACCGCGCCCTGGAGGCCGCGGTCGGGCACCGCAACGCCGACGACGACCGCAAGCGCCTGCTCAAGCGGGTCGCCTCCGCCGCCCGGGCGGTCCTGTACGCCAGCTTCGCCGTGACGACGCTGACCTTCCTCGCCGGCAGCGGCAACGGCGGGGGCAGCAACGCGAAGGGACCGACGGCCAAGGCGCTCGCGCTGCCGGGGGGTCAGGTCCTGGTCACGGTGGCCGGCCTCGTCATCGTCGGCGTCGGGGTGGTTTTCGTCGTACGGGCGTTCAAGGGCGACTTCGAGGACAAGCTGCGGTCGGTCCCGGGGACCTGGGGTCGCTGCGTCAGGGCGCTGTCAAAGGCCGGCCCGTCCGGTCGAGGCGTCGTCTACGCCCTCGTCGGGGGGTTCCTCGTGCAGGCCGCCGTCACCCTCGACGCCGCCAAGGCCAAGGGTCTGGACGCCGCACTCAAGACCCTTGCCGCCCAGCCGTACGGCGGCGTGCTGCTGCTGGTCACCGCCCTGGGGATGCTCGCCTTCGCGCTGTGGTCGTTCTGCGAGGCGGCCTACAAGAAGCTCTAGGCGGGCCAGCGCACGGCCGGCCGCTGGGGGTCCTCCGCCCGCACCAGGACGTCGCAACGCCCCGATGGGACGGCCTGCTGGTCGTACGACGTGAAAGCAGGCAGCTGCCAGGCGGGCACGCCTCGGCGCGTCAGGGCGGCCGTCGACAGGGCGACGTGCACCGTGAGCTCGGCCGGCAGACCGGTGCCCAGCAGACCGGTGCCCGGCAGGCCGGTGCCCAGCAGGAAGGTGCCGTCCACGACGAGCACGGCCCGGTCGGGCACCGGCTGGACGACCGCCCGGGCCGACCGGTCGCGCTCGACGTCCCACAGGGCGGGTAGCCACGTCGACCCGGCCTCGAGCACCTCGCGTCGCAAAGCCGCCGCGTCCAGCCAGCTGTCACGGAACGCCTGCCAGTCCTCCCGACCCCAGGTGAAGCGCTCACCGGCCGGCCGCCAGAACGCGGACGCCCTGACCTGCAGGGGCACGCGGCCGCGCTCCCGCAGCGCCCGGCACAGGTCATCGGACAGGCCAGCCGTGCCGTGCCCGTCGAGCAGGACGCGAGGGGTCCCCGGCAGGTCGGCCAGCCGGGCCAGGCCGGCCGCGAGGGCGGTGGGGCTGACCGGGGTAAGCGGGCTCAGCGCCCGCTGCCCAGCCCGTTGGGGAGCTTGACGGACGGGTCGCTCGCGGACCGCACCACCTCACGGGCGAGGTCGTGCACCTTGCGGCCACGCGAGCGCGCGACCTTGCGGAGCCGCTCGAAGGCGTCCCGCGGGGTGCTGCCCGAGCGCTCGGTCAGCACCCCGATGGCCTGCTCGACGACGACCCGTGCCGCGAGGGCGTGCTCGAGCTGCGTGACCGACAGCCGGAGCTGGCCCAGCTCGTCGGCCGGCGACTCGGCCCGGGCCGGCCGGCCCGCCGGCGCGAGGTCGGTGGCCAACAGGTCCGCGAGGACCATCGCGCTGGTGAGGTCCTGGGTCTGCGATCCCCCGACCTCCCAGCCGCCCTCAGGGGACCGACGGATGACGACGCCCTCGGCGGCCAGCGGGCCGAGGTGGGCGGCGATGACCTCGGCAAGCTGGCGCAGGACCGCGAGCGTCCCCCCGCCGACCTCCACGCTGCCCCGGTCGATCCCGCAGAGCGTCGCCACGACCACCCCCGCGGAGTCGCGGACGGGAACCCCGACGTAGGAGTGGATCCCGAGGTCCTGTCCTGCCCTTGCCCCGGAGTAGTCCGGGTCGTTGGGCACGTCGGAGGTGCTGCTCCGGGCCCCTGCGAGCAGCCGGTGGCAGAGCGAGTCGGACCGGTCGCGTGCGGCCCCGGCCTCGATCCCCGGCCAGCTGGCGTTGGCGTGGACGCGCTCGAAGGTGAAGGTCTCGTCCGTCAACCCCCCGAGGAAGACGACCTCCATGCCCAGCAGCGTCGCTGCGGTGCTCAGCGCAGCGTCGATCGCCGGATGGGCGGGCAGGTGCGGTACGGCGGTGGGCACGGTGACTCCTGGGTCAGGGGCGAGCGGTCAGAGCGAGCATTGCCCACCTGCAGCCGGAAGTCACACCTCGCCCGTGCCGGTCGGGGCGTTCCTCCCGGACCGGGGCCGGTGTCACACCGCGATCTTGGCCTTCACCTGCGCCAGGCTGGGGTTGGTCAGGGCGCTCCCGTCGGCGAAGACGACGGTCGGGACGGTCTGGTTCCCGCCGTTGACGCTCATCACGTAGTCGGCCGCAGTGGGGTCCTGCTCGATGTCCACTGTGTCGTAGGGCACGCCCTCGCGGTCGAGCTGCTTCATCAGCCGGTGGCAGTACCCGCACCACTCGGTGCTGTAGATCGTCATGTCGGCCACGTGGCGCTCCTCGTCGTACGTCGGGGTCGACCTCGTCAACAGGAGGGCCAGCCCCGGCCTTCCCGCTCCGGCACAATGGCCGCGTGACCTCGGCATCGCTGACACCGGACGAGCTGCTCGAGGCTCTGGACCCCGAGCAGCGCGAGGCGGCCCGCGCGGTCACCGGCCCGGTCTGCGTCCTCGCGGGCGCCGGGACGGGCAAGACCCGCACGATCACCCACCGGGCGGCGTACGCCGTCCAGACCGGGGCCGTCAGCCCGAGCTCCCTGCTGGCCGTGACCTTCACGGCCCGGGCCGCCGGCGAGATGCGCACGCGACTGCGCCAGCTCGGCGCCGGTGGGGTGCAGGCCCGCACTTTCCACGCCGCCGCGATGCGCCAGCTGTCCTACTTCTGGCCCAAGGCCGTGGGCGGCCGGCCACCGGACCTGCTGACCAACAAGTTCCAGCTCGTCGCCAACGCGGCCGCCAGGGCCAGGCTGCGCCCTGGCACCGGCGAGGTTCGTGACCTGCTGTCGGAGATCGAGTGGGCGACCTGCACCCTGACCAGCCCGCAGGACTACCCCGCGGCGGCGGCCGGCCGCACCCCGCCGTACGACGCGGCCGTGGTGGCCCAGGTCTACGAGGGCTACCGCGACTTGAAGGCCGCTCAGGGTTTGGCGGACTTCGACGACATGCTGCTGCTGACCGCGGGGATCCTCGAGGAGCACCGCGACGTCGCGGAGGAGTTCCGGGCGGCCTACCGCAGTTTCGTCGTCGATGAGTACCAGGACGTGACCCCGCTGCAGCAGCGCCTGCTCGACGCCTGGTTGGGCGGGCGCGACGACCTGTGCGTCGTCGGTGACGCGCAGCAGACGATCTACAGCTTCACCGGGGCGACTCCTGCCTTCCTGCAGGGGTTCCGGTCGCGCTACCCCCAGGCCACCGAGGTCCGGCTGGTGCGTGACTACCGGTCGACCCCGCAGGTGGTGGAGCTGGCCAACAAGGTGCTCGCCTCTGTCCCGGACAAGCTCGAGCTGCTCGCCCAGCGGCCGACCGGCCCGGCCGTGGCCTACGCCGAGCACCCCGACGAGCCGGCCGAAGCGGCCGCGGTGAGCTCCCGCTGCGCCGCGCTGGTCCGGGGCGGTACACCGCCCTCGCAGATCGCGATCCTCTACAGGATCAACGCCCAGTCGGCGTCGTACGAAACGGCGCTGGCTGACGCCGGCGTGCCCTACGTCGTACGAGGTGGCGAGCGGTTCTTCGAGCGGCGCGAGGTGCGGGAGGCGGTCCTGCTGCTGCGGGGGGCCGCGCGGGCCGGTGACCTCGACCGCCCGGCCCTGCTGCCCGACGTGGTCGCCGACGTCCTGCGGTCCCAGGGATCGTGGTCTCCCAACGCCCCACCCGCCGGGTCCGGCGCGGTCCGGGAGCGGTGGGAGTCGCTGTCGGCGCTGCACCGGCTGTCGGTCGACGTCGCCGCCGCCGATCCCGCCGCGGACCTCGCGGTCTTCGTCGCCGAGCTCGAGGAGCGCGCCGCCTCCCAGCACGCCCCGACCGTCGACGGGGTGACGCTGGCGTCCCTGCACGCCGCGAAGGGCCTGGAGTGGGACGCGGTCTTCCTCGTCGGCCTCGTCGACGGCACCCTGCCGCTGGTCCACGCTGACACCCCCGACGCCGTGGAGGAAGAGCGCCGGCTGCTCTACGTCGGCGTCACCCGAGCCCGCGAGCACCTGTCCCTGTCGTGGGCCCTGGCCCGCTCGCCCGGTGGCCGGGCGTCGCGCCGGCCCTCCCGCTTCCTCGACGGCCTTGTCCGCGGGGTGACCTCGGCTGCCCCGGCGCCTCGGCCGTTTCGGTCGCGCGGGGCCGTCACGACCACCTGCCGGGTGTGCGGGTCGACCCTCGCCGCCGCGGTGGACAAGAAGCTCGGCCGCTGCGCGTCCTGCCCTGCCGACCGCGATGAGGCGCTGTACAAAGCCCTGCGCGGCTGGCGCGCCGAGCGGGCGAAGGGCCTGGGCCAGCCGGCGTACTGCGTGTTCACCGACGCGACGCTGGCTGCGATCGCCGAGCAGCGCCCCGGGTCGGTCGCCGCGCTGGTCAAGATCCCCGGCATCGGCCAGGGCAAGCTCGACAAGTTCGGCCAGGACGTCCTCCAGCTCGTCGCCGCGACCGGCTAAGCCTTCCTGTCGCCTGGCCTGCCCCAGCCGCCGGGGTCAGGGGGAGACGGCCCAGACGGCCCACAGGGGGTCGTGCCGCCAGGTCGCGGCCAGCCGCTGCTGGACCTGCACATCCGTGAAGCCCGCCTGCCGGTGGTACTCCGCGACGAGCTGCGGCCGGTCCTGCTCGGGCACAGACAGCCACCCGCGCACGGCCTTGCTCGGGAAGCACCGGTTGCTGAAGGTGCAGACCGACAGGCCGCCCGGGCGTAGCACTCGGCGCACGTCGGTGAGCACCGCGACGGGGTCCACCAGGTAGTCGACGCTGACGCAGTTGACGGCCGCGTCAAACGCCGCGTCCGGGAAGGGCAGGGACGGGTCGGCGTTGAGGTCCCGGACCGTGCGCGCGGTCGCGGCCGGGTTGGCGGCAAGCTCCTCGGCATTGAGCCCCAGGACCGTGAGAGTGGTTGGGGCGCTGCGGAAGTGGCTCACCCAGCTGGACATCAGGTCCAGGACGTCGCCGGTCAGCCCGAGCTCGTCGTACAGCTCTCCGACCGCCGCCAGGGCGCGGTCGTCCAGGTGCGTCACGAAGCGCGGGCTCGCGTAGAACTCGGGGTCGGGGCGCTCGTCATCGCGTGCGAAGAAGCCGTCCGGCCAGACCCTCATGTGGGCAGGGTGGCACGGGCCTCGGTAAATGCCTTGCCAGCCGTAGTGCCCCCTCCTACTCTCCCCATACGCCGACAGCGAACGCTGCCGCGCAACCCGAGCCAGCCATGACAGGAGGTGCGCCGTGAAGACCACCCTCATCCCGACGTCCCTCCTGCGGGTGCGGTCAGCCGTGGAGCGCTTCGGCAACGCGCCGATCGCGATGCTCCCGGGGCGCGGTCTGTCCGCCACCGGTCACGACAGCGCCGCCGGCAACGAGGACGCCACGGGCAACGCGGGCGCCACGGGCACCGCTGTCAGCAAGGCCCACTTCTCCGCCGTCGCCGATCTCCGTGGCGACGGGGTCCCACCTCGAGGTCCACCGGTCTGATCCCAGACCTGCCGCACTCGAGGCCACGGACCCGCAGGGGTTCCGTGGCCTTCGTCGTTCCCGGACCCTGCACCCGGCACCGCACCCCATCCCGCACCCCCGCCGCACCGGCACACCGCACCCCCGCCGCACCGGCACACCGCCACACCGCCACACCGCCACACCGGCACCGCACCACCCCGGCCTCGCTGAGACCCAGCGGACGGCCACCCGTCACGAGGAGGTGACACCCGTGTCCACCCAGACCACCGCCTTCAGAACCACCGCAACCCGTCACAGCGCCGACGACGTCGACCTGCTGCAGGTGACCGACTTCGACACCGCCTGCAAGCTCATCCCCCGCGGCACCGAGCTGCCCTGCCACACGGTCGGCCCTGACCTGTGGTTCGCCGAGGGCCCGGCCGACGTCGAGGCCGCCAAGGCCCTGTGCTCCACCTGCCCGCTGCGCACCGCGTGCCTGGCGAGCGCCCTCGAGCGCGGCGAGCCGTGGGGCGTCTGGGGAGGGCAGCTCGTCATCGCCGGCGAGGTCGTCGCCAGGAAGCGCCCGCGGGGCCGGCCCCGCAAGACCGAGCTCGCGGCGTGACCGCGGCTCGCGTTCCCCGCACCACCGGACCTCACCCACCCGACGGCGCCCCCGCCCGTCGCCACCCACCTGCTCAGGAGATCCCACATGTCCCCGACCCTGCTCACCTTGCAGTTCAGCCAGGTCCTGGTGCACGAGCGCCAGGCCCGGGCGGAGGCCGAGTCCCTCGCCCGACGGCTGAGCACCGTGCGTCGGCTGCGCCGGCGGGTCGAGACCGCGGACCGCCGCGCCCGTCTCGTCCGGCTCGCGCTCCAGCAGACCTGACCGCACGACCTCTCCCGGCCTGCCGGGATCCTGGGCGGCGCCCCGACCCTCCTGATCGGGGCGCCGCTGCTCGTAGGCTCCACGGGTGCCCCTGCCCTCCCGCACGTACGACGCCCACGTCTTCGACGGTGAGGTGTACGACCTCCACCAGCGGGCCCTCGCGGTCCTGCTGGCTCCCGACCTCGCCCACGTCGTCGATCTCGTCTGCTGGCGCGAGGGCGACCTCGTCCACGTCGCCGACAGCACCGGCCACAGCACGTTGACCGCGGACGGCCGCACGACGGTGTTGGCGGGTACCGACCCTGTCGCCGACCAGGACCCGCTGTCCGACACGAGCTACCCCTTCGCGGCAGCCCGGCTGCACTCGCTGTTCGCCGAGCGGCGTGCGCCCGATCTGGCCGTGGTCCACACCGACGCCCACCACTGGCCCGAGAAGGGTGGCCACCTCGGGGAGCACGGCTCGCTCGGGTCCGTGCAGTCGCGTGCGCCGTTCCTGCTCTCCGGTGCTGGCGTGACTGCCCGCGGGGTGCTCGACCGCGCCGTGCGGACCGTCGACGTCGGTGCGACGCTCACGCATCTGTCCGGCGGGTCCCCCGATGGGATGGACGGGACACCCGTCGACCTGGCCGGGCCCGGGGCTGCGCACGTCGTGGGCCTGCTCTGGGACGGTGCGCAGTGCGCAGACCTGCTGGCCCTGAGCGCCTCCGGGGCCCTGCCCAACGTCGCGAGGCTGCGTGCTGACGGTGTGGCCCTGCGCGGTGGTGCGGTGGCCGAGTTCCCCAGCGTCACCCTGGTCAACCACACGTCTGCGCTGACCGGGGTCGGCCCGGGTGTGCACGGCATCGTCAACAACGCGTTCTTCGACCGCGAGACCGGCGAGCGGGTCGTCCCCAACAGCGCCGACAGCTGGCACCGGGCGATGGACTGGCTCCGCCCCGGGGTGCGCACCGTCTTCGAGCGGCTGCCCGAGGGGACGGCGAGCGCGTGCGTCAACGACCCGGTCGACGTCGGTGCGACGTACAGCACCTTCGCGCTGGTCCGGGAGCTCCGGGGCTCGGGCCGCTCCCTGGTCGGGACCCTGCTGCCGGCCGACCAGGACCCGCACGCGACGCAGCAGCACGTGCTGGCGGACAACGACTACCGGTGGGGCTCGCAGGTCGACGCCAGCGGGCTCGAGCAGGTGCTCCGGCTGTGGCGCGACGGCGAGCCACCCCGGCTCACCTGGTGGAACACCATCCTGACCGACAGCGCTCACCACGCCGGTGGCCCCGGCTCGCCGATCGCCCGCGCCGGTCTGCGCGACGCCGACACGAGGCTCGGCGTCTGGCTCGATCTGCTGGAGGCGCGTGGCCTGCGCGAGCGCACGACGGTCCTGCTCACCGCCGACCACGGGATGGCGGGCGCGGTCCCCGGGGTGACCGGGGACTGGGACTCAGCGCTCGAAGCCGCCGGGATCGCGTTCCGCGACGAGGGGCACGGCTTCCTCTACTTGGGCGACCCCGGGCGCCCTACCGTTCGCTGACCCACCCTGGACGGAGCCCCATGAGCGAGCAGCAGCAGCGCCTCACCACGACCGAGGTCCTGGAGGCCGGCCTCGAGGACTGGCGACACATCCTCCGGCGCCTCAAGGCGAGGTACCGCACGGGCGACTACGCGACCGGCGTGGCGCTCGTGGGGGCAATCGGTGAGCAGGCCGTGCTCGCCGGGAAGGTCGCCGACGTCTCTCTGACGGCCGCGGACGTCGTGGTGGCGCTTTCGACCGCTGCGGTGCAGGGCATCACACGCAGCGACGTCGAGCTGGCCCGGCTGGTCAGCGCCCGCGCCGCCGACCTCGGGGTCCGGGCCGACGTGTCGGGCCTGACCCAGGTCGAGCTCGGGCTCGACACTCCCCTCGAGGAGCACCTGGCCCCTTACTACGCCGCCCTGCTCGCGTCGGACGTCGTGGACGGCGAGCCCGTGGACCCCAGCGGCCAGGTGCCGACGCTCTGGTGGCAGGCGCCGGGCGACCGGGGCGGCTCGCCGCTGCCCGCCCAGCAGCCCGTGCAGCGCTGGCACCTCGACGTCTGGGTGCCGCACGACGATGTCGAGCGCCGGCTGCAGGCCGTCCTGGACGCCGGGGGCCGCCTGGTCAGCGACGCACAGGCCCCGTCGTACTGGGTCGTGGAGGACGAGGACGGCAACCGCTCCTGCCTGTGCACCCCGTCCGGTCGCTGACCCGCGGCTCAGCGCATGTTGCCGGTGTGGCCCAGCGAGTAGCGACCTGGCTGGGGCCACACGCACATCCCGTGCGGCTTGAGGGGCACGTGCAAGGTCCGGATGAGATGGCCGTCCAACGTGGAGATCTGGTAGACGGCGGCGTCGTACCGGCCGGTCAGCCACAGCGAGCGGCCGTCCGGGCTGACCCCGCCCATGTCCGGGCTGCCCCCGCCGGGCAGGTGCCAGGTCGCCACCACGCGCAGCCGGGCGGGGTCCACCACGCTGATGGTTCCGTTGCCGCGGTTGCTGACGTACATGAGCCGGCCGTCGCGGCTGGGGTAGATGCCGTGCGCGTCCGGCCCCGTGCGCAGGAACGCGGTCTGCCGGAACAGCCGGGCGTCGATGACGTGCACCCCTCCCCGTTGCTTGTCGGCGACCAGGAAGCTGCGCCCGTCCGGTGTCAGGCGCACGTCCTGCGGTGACGAGCCGGGCAGGTCCAGGTAGCCGGTGACGGCCCGGGTTGCCACGTCGAGCCGGACCAGGCGGTGCGCGAACTCGCACGACGCCACCATGACCTTCTCGTCGAGCGTGAAGTCGGCGTGGTCGACGCCGGCGCACTGGACCGGGGTGACCGACACCGGCGCCATCGTCTGGGCGTCGTAGAAGCCGAACTGCTGCCGCTGCTCCTGGACGACGACGGCCAGCTTGCCGCCGGGCAGGAAGTACATGTTGTAGGGGTCGTCGACGGGGACGCTGGGCCCGCGGGGCCGGCCGGTCCGGGGGTCGAAGGGCGTCAGCGAGTTGGCCAGGTCGTTGGTGGACCAGAGCGTCTTGAGGTCATACGACGGGACGACGTGCTGCGGGTCGAGCCCCGTCTGATAGTGGCCGAGCAGCTTGCCGCTCACCGGGTCGAGCACGTCGACGCCCCACCCCGCCGACTCGGGGACGTAAAGGCGGTAGGGCACGCCTCGGGTGGCAGCGGCCATGGCCCCTACCCCCGTGTGCGCGTAGGTGCCCCCGGACCGCACGGGGGACGGCGACGAGGCCCGCGTCGCCGGTCCGCCGCTCGAGGTGGGCCGGGACGCGTCCGTCATGGCCTGACGCGGCTCCTGCCGCGCGCAGGACACGGCAGCCCCCACCACCGTCAGCGCCACCAGTCCGGCGAGGGTCCGGCGCCGCCGCACGACGGCAGGCACGGCTCGGGTCGCGGGTCGGGTCACCTCCTGAGGATGCCCACCCTGAGGCGTTCCTGCCGCCTCGGGCGGCAGTGACACGCCGACCAGCGGCCGGCAGGGTCCGTACCGCGCGTCACGACTAGGGCGAAAAGCAGCGGGCGCGGGCGCCCAGCTCCTTGCGGGCCGCGGTGAACGCGGTGTAGTTCGCCGCCAGGCAGGCCGAGCTCGTCAGCCCGTCCAGGGCCTGCCCGAGGCTGTCGGCCAGCCGGTGCTCGACCCCGGCGTACCTCAGCCGGACCGACAGGTCCAGACCGCGCTGACCGAAGGCCACGACGTCCCGACCGGCCAGCTCCTCGAAGGGGACGTCCCACAGCCACGACGGGTCGATCCCGTCGGCGATCTGGGCGTTGATCCCGATGAGTACCTGACCGTCCGACCTGCCCAGGTCCGCTAGGACCTCGATCCATCCCGCGGGGTTCTTGCCGAGCAGCAGCCGTACGTGCCGGTCGCCGAGCGCGAAGTCCTGGTAGCGACCGTCGACGTCGGTGACCGTAGCCAGCCGGTCGGCCGCCTCCTGCACCGGGACCTCCAGCACGTCGGCTGCGGCCACCGCCATGACCGCGTTGGCCCGGCCGGCCCTGCCCGGGATGCGCAGCTGCAGCACGACGCTGGTGTCGTCGGCGTGCAGCCGGGCGTCCTCGTCGACGGTCCACGCAGCGTCGGGCCGGGCCAGGCCGCAGGCCGCACAGCGCCACGGCTGCGCCTCGGGCGCCCAGTGCCGGGCACACCGCGGGCACAGCCGCACGTCCCCGAGCCACGGGGCCCCGGCGGCGACCCACCGGATCCGGTCGTCACCCTCGCGGCCGGACCGCACCGCGGCGACGACGAGCGGGTCGTCGGCGTTGGCCACGACCCAGGTGTCGGGGTGCCGGCGCAGGGCGGCCGCCCACCTGTCGACGTGGGAGGACACCTCCTCGACCCGGTCGAGCTGGTCCCGGCTGAGGTTGAGCAGCACGACGACCCGCGGCCGGGTCTGGTCCATGGTCACGCCGAGGTACAGCTCGTCGACCTCGAGCACGGCGGCGGTACGACGCCGGCGGTCAGCGAGCAGGGTGCTCACCAGCCCGCGGGGGAGGTTGGCGCCGTCGGCGTTGGTGGTGACCGGGCCGCGCCACCCCATCGCTGCGGCGAGCAGGGCGGTGGTCGTCGACTTCCCGTTCGTCCCGCAGACCAGGGCGACCTCCCGCTGCGACGTCAGGGTCGTGAGCGCCCCCGGGTGCAGTGCCAGGGCAACCCGACCGGGCAGCGTGCCGCCCCCGCCGCGGCCGGAGCGGCGGGCGACCCAGCGCAGCAGCAGGGCGAGACGGAAGACCAGGCTGGGCCAGGGCTGGGGCATCGGTACCTCGGGGTAGGGGAGGCGACGTCGCCCAGGCTGCGGGCTGGGACAGGCGCAGCGCCGGTGGTCCCCCGGCGTGAGCGCTACTTCATACTAGGCAGCGTGACGAGCCGAGCCCCCGTGCCCTCCAGCGCGTTCACGATCGTCTCGGTCTTCCCCGAGGTCCTGGGCACGTACGGCGACTCCGGCAACGCCCTGGTCCTGCAGCGTCGGCTCGAATGGCGGGGCCTACCCGTGCGCACGGTCGTCGTGTCGGCGGGGCAGGTCCTGCCCCTGGAGGGGGACCTGTACGTCATCGGGGGCAGCGAGGACGACGCCCAGGCCTTCGCCGTCGACCGGCTCCGGGCGGGGTCGCTCGCCCAGGCGGTGACCCGGGGAGCCCACGTCTTCGGCGTCTGCGCCGGCCTGCAGCTGCTCGGGGAGACCTTCGCGACCGGGGCGGGGGACGTGGTCGCCGGGCTGGGGCTGCTGGACCTGCGGACCACCCGCCTGGCCCACCGGGTCGTCGGGGAGGTCGTGGCCGAGCTGGCCACGCCGACCGGCGCCGACACGCACCTGACCGGCTTCGCGAACCACGGTGGCGGGTCCGAGCTGGGTCGTGACGCGTCCCCGCTCGGGACCGTCTGCCGGGGCCAAGGCAACCGCGGCGCCGTCGGGGACCCCGAGGGGGCCGTCCAGGGTCGTGTCGTCGCCACCTACCTCCATGGGCCTGTGCTCGCCCGCAACCCCGCCTTCGCCGACTGGCTGCTGGAGCGGGCGGGAGGCGCTGCCCTGCCCCCGCTGCAGCACGGCCCCGCCGAGCGGCTGCACGCGCACCTCACCACCGATGCGTGAGGCCGGGCGTTCCGTCCTGAGCGTGGTCGGCCCGGCGGTCACCGCGCTGCTGCTCACGCTGCCCTTCGCCACGCGGAGCCCGCTGTGGGCCGACGAGGTCGACAGCGTCGACGCGGCCCGGCGGTCCTGGCACGGTCTGGCCACCCTGCTCGGCCACCAGGACGGGCCGCTCGGCCTGTACTACGGGGTGCTGCACGTCTGGCTGTCGGTGGCCGGGAGCTCCGAGCTCGCGGTCCGGCTGCCGTCGGTCCTGGGGGCCGTGCTCGCTGTCGCGCTGGTGGCCGACACGGCCCGATTGCTCGGCGGCCCGCGGGCTGCCGCCCTGTCGGGTCTGCTGCTGGCGAGCAGCCCGCTGGTCGCGACGTACGGCCTGGACGCCCGCCCCTACGCGCTGGAGCTGGCCTGCGCGGCCGGGCTGCTGCGGGTCCTTGTCGGTGGAGGGGAGTGGCCGTCCCGTCGTCGCCGGGCGACCTACGCCGGCCTGCTGGTCGTCGGGGTCGGGCTGCAGCTGTTCCTGCTGCTGGTGCTGCCCGCGCACCTGCTGGCCCTGTGGCGCTCGGGCCGGCCGGTGCGCCCGTGGCTCGCTCCCGCGGCCGTGGCCCTCGTCGCGCTGACCCCGCTGCTGCTGCTGTCCGCCGGCCAGACCGCCGAGGTGGGCTACCTGCACCAGCCCGGCGTGTTGACCGTGCCGGGGTGGCTGCAGGCGATGTCGGGAAGCGAGCCCTGGGTGGCGGTCCCGGCCTTGGTGCTCGGGTTCCTCGTCCTGCGGTACGTCCCGACGCGCGGCCGCGCCCTGGGCCTGGCCCTCCTGCTCGTCCCGGGAGCCGTGCTCATCGCCGTGTCCGTCCTGCACCCGCTGTTTCTCAACCGCTACGTCCTGGCCTCCTGCGTCGGGACGGCCCTGCTGGTCGGGGTCGGCGCGGCTCGCGGCCGGCCCTTTCACGGGGCCGCGGCAGTGGGGCTGGTCGTTGTGTCGGCGGCCACCGCGGTCAGCGGTCAGCTCCGGCCATTCCGCTACGAGGACCTGCGGGCCGGGACCGACATGATGCTCGACGCCAGCCGGCAGGGCGACGCTGTCGTCTACGCGCCGGCCACGGTCCGCGCCGCCGCGGCGTACTACCTGGGCCGTGGCGACCTGGAGGCCCCCCGACCACGGGACGCCGCCGCCGACCCGGCCCGTGACGAGGTCCGCGTCGGCAACTTCGGCGGGCTGGTCCTCCCACCGGACGCAGCGGTCAGGGCTGTCCTGCAGCACCCGAGGGTCTGGCGCCTGAGCTGGGACAACCAGAGCGCCCGCCGGGCCGCGACGGACCGGCGCGTCCTCGCGCTGCTGCAGAGCCATTACGACCTGGCCCTGCGGTCCCGGGTCGGCCAGCTCCTGGTGGAGGAGTACGTGCGGCACCCCTGAGGGCCAGGAGGGGCCGGACCGGCCGGGGACCCGTCAGTCGGCGAGGAAGACGACCGGGCCGCCGACGGTCACGCTCACCTCACCGCCCACGTCCGGCACGGTCGGGCCGTAGCAGCGGGAGCTGACGTGCTCTCCGGTGCCGAGCTGCACGTCCACGACGGCGTCGTGGCCGTAGTAGGCCCGGGCGACGACCCGACCGGTGACCCCCCGGGACCCCGGGGCGCCGAGCACCAGCTGCTCGCTGCGCACCAGGACGGTGCCGGTCTGGGCCGGCCCGCCTTCCAGTGTGCGGAGCTCACCGAGCACGCACGTGACGTCGGCGCCCCGCCGGGTGGCGGGCAGCAGGGTCCCCGACCCGAGGAAGCGCGCGACGCCGAGGTCGGCCGGTGCGTTGTAGAGCTCCTGGGGGGTCCCGGCCTGCGCGATGTGGCCGCGGTCGAGGACAGCCACCTGGTCGGCGACCGACAGGGCCTCCTCCTGGTCGTGAGTGACCAGCAGGGTGGTCGTGCCCGTCGTCCGCAGCAGGGTCAGGATGTCGGTGCGGACCTTCGCCCGCAGCCCGGCGTCCAGCGCGCTGAACGGCTCGTCGAGCAGTACCAGCGAGGGCCGCACGGCCAGCGCCCGGGCCAGGGCGACGCGCTGCTGCTGGCCCCCGGAGAGCTCGCCGGCCCGTCGTCCGCCCATCTCGGACAGCCCGATGAGCGCCAGCAGCTCGGTGGTGCGGGCGGTCCGCTCGCGCCGGGGGACCCCGAACCCGACGTTGCCGGCGACGGTGAGGTGCGGGAACAGCGCGCCCTCCTGCGGCACGTAGCCGATGCGGCGGCGTCGAGGAGGCACGAACACCCCTGGCCCGTCGACGACGACACCGCCGACCTCGACGGTCCCCGCGTCGACCCGGTCGAAGCCGACCAGCGCCCGGAGCAGGGTCGTCTTGCCGCACCCCGACGGGCCGAGCAGCGCCGTGACCCCGCCGGTGGGCACCTCGAGGTCGACCCCCCGCAGGACGGACCGCGCGCCGTACGCCTTGTCGATGCTCCGGACGGCGGCGGCGAGGGGGGGCATGCCGGCCAGTGTCCCAGCCGGGCGGCTCACCGGACGTCGGCGGTCGTGCGGGGCCGGTCGAGCTGTCGGGTCAGTAGGTACGTCGGGCCGACGGCCAGCAGCAGCATCAGCCCGGCGTACGGTGCGGCGGCGCCGTACGACTGGCCGGTCGTGTAGAGCCAGAACTGGGTGGCGAGGGTCTGCACGCCCGTCGGGTGCAGCAGCAGAGTCGCCGTCAACTCGGTGACCGTGGACAGGAACACCAGGGCGGCCGCCCCGGACAGGCTGGGGAGCAGCACCGGCAGGCTGACGCGGAGCCAGACGACGGGTCGCCGGACACCCAGGCTCGCGGCGACCTCCGGCAGGGCGGTCGGCAGCTGCGAGACCCCGGCGGTCACGGCGACGACCGCCAGCGGCAGGAACAGCGCGCTGTAGGCCAGGACCAGCAGCGGGCTGCTCTGGTAGAGACCGGCCGCTGACCGCAGGGCGAAGAAGACCAGCGCCAGCGCGACGACGACCCCCGGCAGCGCACGGTTGACGTACGTCGCACCCGACAGGACGGCGGCCAGCCGGCCCCGTCGGCGGACCACCAGGACCGCGACGGGCAGCGCGAGCAGGGTGCACACCACCGCCGCGGCCAGGCCGAGCAGCAGCGTGTTGAGCAGGACGACGCCGGTGCTCGCGGGCGGGAGCGTCGTCGAGGTGCCGCGTACCAACCAGCTGACGGTCGTGAACAGGGGCACCCCGAGGGAGAGCCCGGCGAGCCCGAGAAGGGCGAGCTGGCAGGCGATCGCGCCCCGGCCCAGTGGGAGCGGTCGAGCGGCGCGGGTGGAGTCCGCGCGGCCGCTGGCGCCGCTCGGGCCGCCGGTCGCCCGGCGCTGGACGCCGAGGACCAGCAGGCACAGGGCCACGAGGACCAGGCTCAGACCGGCTGCGGAGGCGGCGTCGAAGCCGAGCTTGTATTGGTTGAAGATGGCCACGGCGAAGGTCGGGTAGCGCAGCAGGGCGAACGAGCCGTACTCGCCGAGCAGGTGCAGGCTCACGATGACGGCTCCGCCGACCAGCGCCGGGCGCAGCTGGGGCAGGACGACGCGGAGCAGCACAGCGGTCGGGGTCAGCCCGAGCGACCCGGCGACCTCGTCCTGGTCCAAGCGCCGGCCGCGCAGCATCGCCGCGACGGGCAGGTAGACCAGGGGGTAGAGGCTCAGGGTGCTCACGAACGCCGCCCCCCACAGGCCCTGGACCCGAGGGCTGATCGACACCCAGGTGTAGCCGTTGACGAACTCCGGGACCGCGATCGGCAGCACGAGGGCGACTCGCCAGGCCCGTACGCCGGCCAGGTCGGTGCGCTCGGTGAGCCAGGCGGCGGCGGCACCCACCAGCAGGCTGGCGGCGGTCACCACGATGACGAGCTGGACGGTGTTGGTGAGCAGTTCGCCGACACGTGGGCGGAGGAGCAGTCGCCGCAGGTCGGAGAGCGGGACGTCGACGACCTGGACGAGCAGGAAGACCAGCGGCAGGGAGGCGAGCACCGCGACGGCAGCGGCCCCGAGCACGGTCGTCGGACCTGGCCTTGCCGGACCGGAACCGCCTCGCTGCCAGTCGGTCACAGCCACCGTCACAGCAGGCCGGCCTGCTGCAGCATGGCGAGCGCAGCCCGCCCGTCACCGAGGTCGACCGCGCTCACCGCCGGGGGCGACAGCTGGCCGAACGGCCGCAGCGGCTTGCTGCTGGTCTGCCCGGTCGCCAGCGGGTACTCGTAGCTCTGGCTGGTCGCGATGACCTGCTGGCCCGCCGGGCTGACGAGGAAGGCCAGGAACTGCTGCGCCGCCGCTGCGTGCCGGCTGCTGCGCAGCACCCCTGCCCCACTGACGGACAGCAGCCCGCCCGGGTCACCGGGAGCGAAGTAGGCCAGGGCGCTGCGCGTCTTGCCCGCACCCAGCTCCTGCTGCAGGCGGTACCAGTAGTAGTGCTCGAGCAGCCCGACCTGGACCTCGCCACGGTTGACGGCCGCCGCGATGGCCTCGTTGTCCTCGTAGGCCTTGCCGTTGCGCTTCAGCCCGTCCAGGAAGGCCTGGGCCACCGCCGGTCCCTTCACGGCGGCCAGGGCGCTGACGATCGGGGAGAAGTCGGTCTCGGTGGGTGCGAACCCGAACCTGCCCTTCCAGGCCGGGCCGGCGAGCTCGGTGAGCCTCGTGGGCAGCGTGGCCGGCCGGTTGCTCGAGGTGTTGACGACCATGGCGCCGACGCGGGCCGATACCCCTACCCACTGTCCCGCCGGGCAGTCGTAGCGGGACGGGACCTTCGCGAGGGTCGAGGTGTCGACCGGTGCGAGCAGCCCCTTGGCCCGGACCGCCTCCAGCGGCGGGGGGTTGCCGGCGTAGAACACGTCGGCCGGTGACGACGAGCCCTCCTGGAGCAGCTGGTTGGCCAGCTCGGCCTCGTTGCCAGAGCGCAGGTTGACCGCGATGCCGGACTGCCGGGTGAAGGCATCCGCCAGGAGCCGGACCGTCTGCTCGTGCTGGCCGCTGTAGACGGTGATTGCCGGCTGTGTGCGGCTCACGCTGCTCGGGGTGCCTGTCGCGCAGGCCGCAGCGGCGACGACGGCGGTGAGAGCGAGAGACAGGCGTGCGAGACGTCGGGCAGTGGCAGTCACCTCCTCACCTTAGGTGAGCCTTACCTGACCTGCCACGTCAGGTGCGTCACACCGCGGCGGTGAACGGGCAGGGCACCGGCGTGCCCAGCCGCTCGCGCAGCCGCTGCTCGACGTCGTCGCTGATGACGTGCTCCCAGTCGCAGGCCTGCTCGTGCGCACTGGCGGCATCGAGGCCGGCGAGGCTGGTGAGCAGGTGCTCGGCGAGCTCGTGCTTGCGCAGCACGGCCTCGGCGACCGAGCGGCCGCTGTCGGTCAGCAGGAGCACCTTGTCGCTCTCCCGCAGCTCCAGCAGGCCGTCTTTGACGAGCCGCTCCACCGTCTGGCTGATCGCCGGGGCGGTGTGCGCGAGCCGCTCGCGCAGCCTCGCCCGCAGCGCCGGGACACCCGCGAGGTCCAGTTCCAAGACGGTGCGCAGGTACATCTGCGTCGTCTCGCTGGTGCCGCCGACCGTGGCCATGGCGTCCCGCTCCCGTCCGGTCGGGCCACCCGGTCAGCGGCGCCTGCGTGATCAACCTCCCGACAGCCTTCCGTATGCCGACCCCGGCCACCTGCCAGCCCACGGGGCGGGGCGACGCTGCCCGTCACCTCTTTGAAGGTCGACCGCTCCTGCACCGCCGGACTGCCCCACGACGGGACCAGCGCCACGATCGTCACGGCCGTGATCGGGCTCGCCGAGGACCTCGGGCGCACGTACGTGGTCGAGCGCATAGAGACCGCTGAGCAGCTGTCAGTGCTGCCGCCGGGGGTACTTGGCCAGGGCTTTCTGCTGGGACGTCCGGTCAGCGCCGACCGGGCCGCGGAGCTGCTGTCGGAGTGGGCGGCAGCCACCACGCACGGCTGGGCGGACCTTCTGAGCCGTAGGTGGCGCGCGGTCGTCGGTGGGCTGCAGAGTCGACGCCCTCAAGGGCGTCGCCCTCCTGCCGATTCTGCCTGTGGAGCCGGTGACGGCAGCAGGAAGGGAGACACGGTGGCTGACGACGGCGTCGACGACGCCAACCGCGCCACCGTCCGGGCGGTGGCGGTGGGCCTGCTCGCCGTCGCGGTCGAGTTCGCGTTGCTGGTGGGGCTGCATGAGCTGCCGAGGGTCGCCGCCCGTCGCGGCTGGTCCGGGTGGCCCTGGGAGCGGACCGCTATGTCCGGCTTCTTGCTCGTCCTCGGCCTGGCCACCGGTTGGTGGGCGGTGCTGTTCGCACGGGTCCTGCGCAGCCAGGAGGCGGCCGAGCGCGCTGCCGCCGAGCAGCGCTCGCTGGCCAGGAGCGAACGCCACTTCAGCGTCCTCGCGCGCCACGCCGCAGACCTGATCGTCGTCGTCCGGGACGACCTGGTCGTCGTGACCGCCTCCTCGGCGTCGCTCGCGATACTCGGGCTGCCGGCCGAGGCTCTCGTCGGGCGACGCTTCTCCGACTTCGTCGACCCGGTGGACCGGCTCGACTTCCTGACCCACCTCGACGGGTACCTCACCAGCGAGGTGGAGGACCCACCGACCTGGTCCGGCCGGCTGGCACGGAAGAACGGTGCGTCCCCGGTCGACGTCGAGGTCGTGATGCGGGACCTGCGCGGGGACGAGGCCGTCGGGGGGACGGTGCTGACCGTCCGCGACGTGACCGAGCAGCGCCGGCTCGAGCAGTCGCTGCGCTACCAGGCCTTCCACGACGGTCTGACCGAGCTCCCGAACAGGGACCTGTTCCTGGACCGGCTCGACCACGCGCTCTCCCGCCGGGACGTCATGCCCGGCCTCGCGGTGCTCTTCCTGGACCTCGATGAGTTCAAGCTCGTCAACGACTCGCTGGGCCACGAGGCCGGTGACGAGCTGCTCCGAGAGGTGGCGAAGCGTCTCGCGGGCGAGGTGCGGGCGAGCGACACCGTCGCCCGGCTCGGCGGCGACGAGTTCGTCGTCCTGCTGGAGGACGCCGCACTGGCTGAGCAGCTGGCCGAGCGGCTGATGGCCCTGCTGGCCGTGCCGTTCGACCTCACCGGGGGTGTCGTGACGATGCGGGCCAGCATCGGGATCGCCACGACGTCGGTGGCCGGCCCGGCTATGAGCGGCCTCGAGCTGCTTCGCAACGCCGACATCGCGATGTACGTCGCAAAGCGCGACGGACGCGGCGCGAGCTCCCGGGCCGCACGCTTCGAGCCGGGGATGCACAGCGCGATCGTGGCCCGACTCTTCCTCAAGAATGACCTCGCCGTGGCGACCGAGCGGGGCGAGCTGCGTCTGCACTACCAGCCCACGGTGGACCTCGACACCGGCCGCTGGCGCGGGGTCGAGGCGCTGGTGCGCTGGGAACACCCCGAGCGAGGCTCCGTCCCACCCCTTGAGTTCATCCCCCTCGCCGAGGAGAACGGCACTATCCTCAAGATCGGAAGCTGGGTGCTGCGGACGGCGTGTGCCCAGGCCGCTGCCTGGGACCGCGGGGACCAGCAGGGTCTGGTCGGGCTGTCGATGGCCGTCAACGTGTCGGTCCGCCAGCTCGCCGAGGCGGACTTCGTCAGCACCGTGATGGCTGCCCTTACCGAGTCGGGTCTGGACCCACACCGGCTCGTGGTCGAGGTGACCGAGTCGGTCTTGCTGAGCCCGTCCGGCGCGGCAAACGGCTCGGGGAGCGGAGCCGGAGACGAGCGGATCGACCGGCTGCGCGACCTGCGCCGACTCGGAGTAAGGATCGCCATCGACGACTTCGGGACCGGGTACAGCTCGCTGGCCTACCTGCAGCACCTGCCCTTCGACATTCTCAAGATCGACAAGTCCTTCGTCGACGCGCTGAGTAGCGGTGAGGGCTCCGCGCTGATCGAGGGGATCCTGGCTATCAGCGACGCGCTCGGGTTTGAGACCGTGGCCGAGGGGATCGAGGACCACGGCCAAGCGGAGGTGCTGCGCCGGCTGCGCTGCCCGGTGGGGCAGGGCTGGCTGTTCAGCCGCGCGCTGGAGGCCGGTGCGCTCGAGACCGCTGTCGCGGCGCTGGGCACGCGGCCGCGACTGCCCAGGGAGCTCGTCCACCGGGGCTGAGCGGATGGCCGATCTGTAGCCGGTCTGCGGTCGCGGGTCGCGGGTCGGCGGTTGCAGGTCGGTGGTTGCTGGGCGGCGGTGCGGAGGTCATGCGGCGAACAGGCTGCCAGCCCTACCTTTGACAGGTGCGCGTCGTACCGGTCCTCCTGGCAACGGCGCTCCTCACGGCCTGCGGGGCGACCCACCGCGAGCCCGTGGCGTTCTGCAGGAGCGGCAGCGTCGTGCTCGCGCTGGACCAGGCGGCCAACGCGGCCACCATCGCAGCGGTCGGCAAGCGCATGGGGCTGCCCGACCACGCGGTGACGATCGCACTGGCCACGGCCCTGCAGGAGTCGGGTCTGCGCAACCTGGCGTACGGCGACCGTGACTCGCTGGGGCTGTTCCAGCAGCGTCCCTCGCAGGGGTGGGGGTCACCAGCCCTGATCCGGACCCCCCGCCTGTCGGCGGCGAGCTTCTACCGGCACCTGGTGAGAGTGCCTCGCTGGCAGGTTCTCTCGGTCACCGCCGCTGCGCAGGAGGTGCAACGCAGTGCTGCCCCGGAGGCCTATGGGCAGTGGGAGGTCCCAGCCCGGCAGCTCGCACTCGCCCTGACGGGCGAGCGACCGGCGACCTTCTCGTGCGCCTTCCGGCCGGTGCCCCGGCCCGGAGCCGGCTCCGCCTTGGCGACGGACGCGGCGCGCGAGCTCGGGCCGGGAGGGCTGGGTCGCTCCGCAAGCGGGACCCAGCAGTGGACGGCGGCGAGCTGGCTGGTTGGGCGGGCGTCGTCGTACGGCGTGAGCGAGGTCTGGCTGGCAGGGCGGACGTGGACGGCACGCAGCGGGGTGTGGAAGCCCAATGCCGCTGCGACGACGCTGACCTGGACCTGAGTCCGGCAACACGTCCGGGTCCTTTGTGGACGAATACTTGCGCGGCGGTGTGACGGCCACCCTCCGCACTTGGCGCGCCAACCCGAGCCCGCCACTCTTGTCTCCAGGGCACGCAGGCTCGACCGTCTCTACCTCCCAGGTAGGTGGCTAGCGACGCTCTTTCACCAGGTGCGGACACAGCAACGGGGAGGAGTAGCCGGCCTTCCCTGCTCTGCCATGGGGGGCTTGGCCTGGCTCATCGTGATCCGGCACCGTCAGGCCCATGACCGTCGACGAACGGCACGACGACATCATCTTGCGTGACGTGCGCCTTCCCTTGGTGCGCGACGGCTGGTTCCTTGCTGCCGCCCTGCCACCTCGGCCGAGCCTTCGGTGTAGCCGGCAGCTTTGACCGCCTTGACAAGGACGGCCCGCCTGACGGTGCCTCCTGGGGGAGGGCCTTGGTGATGACCTGGTCTGCGACTGTGAGGGGAGATCCACCCGGGACCGGACCCGTTCCGTAAGGTCCAGGATGAGCCAGTCCTGCTGCAGCACCCAGGTCCGCAGGCCCGCCTCAGTCAGTAGGAGATGCCGCTGCGCCACTCCTGTTAGGGACCGTCAGGCCCCTTGCCGCACGGCGTCGACCTTGGCGGTCTGTTGCACCGAGAGCTGCCGCCGAGCCGAGAAGGACAGCTTCGACCGGTGGTCGGGGCTGCGGATGAGCCACTGCTTGCGCTGGACGGCACCCCGGTCGCGGAGCTCCCGT
>JAYTHS010000290.1:0-1223 GCA_043732345.1 Frankiales bacterium
ATCACGGGGGCGCAGCTGCGGGCGGAGCTCGGACTTCCTGGGTGAGCGAGCCGTTCGACGTCCGTGTCGGCCCGGCGGCCGTGCGTCAGCTGCACCGCCTGCCCGCCGGGGCGGCGTTCGCGATCATCGAGTTCGTGACCGTGACGCTGCCCGGGAACTCCCTGCGGCTGACAAAGCCGCTGAGCGGGGACTTCGACGGGCTGCGCAGCGCCCGGCGCGGGGAGTATCGGGTGCTGGTCCGCGTCGACCCCGAGGCGCGGGTGGTGCTCGTCGTGCGGGTGGCGCACCGCGCGTTGGCGTACCGGCCGCAGGCGCCGTGAGGGACCGCGCCGGAGGCGTCGCGGGTGCGGCTACCGCTACGGCGGGAGGGCAGTCAGGTTGGCGAGCACCAGCTGCGTCGCGGGCTGGACGAGCCGGCAGAGCTCGTCGTCGGGCGCGACCCCGGTTCGTTTGGCCTGCACGGACAGGTACTCGGAGCCCCCAGTGTCCACGAAGGCGGAGCAACCCTGTTTCGGGACGGAGATCAGCGGGACGTCGAACCCGTCGATGGTGACCGTCGACGACACCTTCGCCCCCGCGGCCCCGACGGTGTCGTTCGCGGTGGCGGTCAGCTCCAGGAACACGCCGTAGGACGCGCCCGTCGTCGACATGAGCTTGCACGTCGGGTCGGTTCCGGTGTCCCCGCGGGGCGTCACCGGCTGGGCGACTCCGCGCTGGGCGCGCTGGGCCTTGGTCAGGAGCACGCACGGATCGACCTTGGCGAGCTCGAAGGTCCGGGCCGCGCCCGGGTTGTCGCGGGTGCGGTGCTGCTGGTCCCGCCCGGCGACGGGGCCTGCGTCGAGGTGGACGGTGCAGGGCAACCTCGACGGTCTTGTGCCTCACCTGGCGTGGAGCTGTCGGGGTAGGGGTGGACCCTCCGGGGGTGACCGCTGGTGACCTCGTTCCGCCCCACCCGTCGGGCGAGCCCGCGCGGGTCCGTCCAGCTGCGCCACTGGCGGCGAAGATGTCGACCCTGGCCCGCAGGCACACCGCGGCCGAGGTGGCTCTGCGGCGGGAGCTGCACCGCCGCGGTCTGCGGTTCCGGCTGCACCAGAAGATCCCGGGCAACCGGCGCCGCACCATCGACGTCGTGTTCTGGCGGCGCAAGGTTGCCGTGTTCGTGGACGGGTGCTTCTGGCACGGCTGCCCGGTCCACCTGCACCAGCCGAAGGCCAACGCGGAGT
>JAYTHS010000291.1:0-1220 GCA_043732345.1 Frankiales bacterium
TGCCTCTACGCGTCGGCCCGAGCGCACCGTATGCCCCAGGTCGGGCCCTAGAGTGAGCGCGCCGACCGGGGAGGTGCAGCGCGTGACGCAGGACAGCACGGCGTACGACGACCTCCCGGACGCGGTGCTCGTCACCGACCCCACCGGCGTGGTCACGCTCGCCAACAGCGCCGCCGTACGGGTCCTGGGCGTCGCGGACGCCGTCGGTCGCGAGCTCGCCGACGTCCTTCCTCTGGTTGACGACAATGGCAGCGACTGGTGGGCGTGCACCGAGCCGTTCGGTGGGCTGACGACCCGGACCCGCCAGCCCGAGGCGCGGCTGCGGCTGTCTGCCGGCCCGCGCCAGGGAAGGGAGGTCCTGGTTACCGCGGCGTACGTCCGTGACCCTGACCGGCGGCTGCAGCGCGTGGTCGTCGTCGTGCGCGACGACCGGGCCCGCGAGCGAACCGACCGGAGCCGGGCCGACCTGGTCTCCACGGTCGCCCACGAGCTGCGGTCGCCGCTGACCAGCGTCAAGGGCTTCACCGCCACGCTGCTGGCCAAGTGGGACCGCTTCAGTGACGAGCAGAAGAAGCTGATGCTCGAGACGGTCAACGCCGACGCCGACCGGGTGACCCGGCTGCTGACCGAGCTGCTCGACGTCAGCCGCATCGACTCGGGCCGGCTCGAGCTGCGGCGCCAGGTCGTCGACCTGACCACGACGATCGCCAAGGCGGTCGCGGGCCGGGTGGCCGGAGGCGAGCCCGAGGACCGCTTCGTCGTGCGCCTCGTTGGTCCGCTGCCCGAGATGTGGCTCGACCCCGACAAGATGGACCAGGTCATCGGCAACCTCGTCGAGAACGCCCTGCGCCACGGCGCTGGGACGGTCACGATGTCCCTCGCTCCGGTGGGCGACGGTGCCGAGGTGCTCGTCGAGGACGAGGGCGAGGGGATCCCGCTGGAGACCGCCGCCCGGGTCTTCACCCGCTTCTGGCGCGGCAATCGCGGCCGGGGCACCGGGCTCGGGCTCTACATCGTGAAGGGGCTCGTCGAGGCGCACGGCGGCACGGTCGCGGTGACCCGGGCGGACAGCGGCGGCGCACGCTTCCGGCTCGTCCTGCCGGCTGGCACCGCCCCGTACCTCTAGCTCCCGACGAAAGGCCCCTCCCGCGTGTCCGCGCCCGACTACGACCCCAAGCAGGTCAGCCTGCTGCAGGCACCTGCCCTCGAGCAGGCCCGTG
>JAYTHS010000292.1:0-4378 GCA_043732345.1 Frankiales bacterium
ACTCATAATCCCTCGGTCGTGGGTTCGAGCCCCACCCGCCCCACACACGCTTAAATACAACAGAAAACTACAGATACGGTCCCGTACAGCGGTCGTACACCAGGGGACTGTGCCATGCTCAGGACATGATCCAAGCACCCCCCACGCTGCCGCTTGAGGCACTGCTACCCGGCTGGCGCACCCACCTGGCCTCGCGCAACGTCGCCCCGAGCACGATCGCCAGCTATCTCAAGGTCGCCGACAACCTGCTGGTCTGGCTCGTCGCCCACGACCGCAGCACCGAGTTGGCCACCATCGACCGGCGCGTGCTCGAAGGATTCCTGGCCGACCTGACAGAGCGGGTCAGCGCCGCCACCGTCGCAAAGCACTTTCGCAGCATGCAGCAGCTGTTCCGCTTCCTGGTCGAGGACGACGAGCTGCCCGCCAGCCCAATGGAGCGGATGCGCCCACCCAAGGTTCCGCTACAGCCCGTCGAGGTGTTCACCGACGACGAGCTGCGGGCCCTGCTCGCCGTGGCCAAGGGCAACACCTTCGAGCAGCGCCGCGACACCGCCCTGCTGCGCTTTTTCATCGACACCGGGTGCCGGGTCGCTGAGGTCTGCGGCCTGCGCCTGGACGACGTCGACCAGGAACGCCGTGAGGTGTTTGTCATGGGCAAGGGCCGCAAGATGCGCGGCGTGCCCTACGGCCTCAAGACCGCCGACGCGCTGCGGCGCTACCTGCGGGTCCGCAGCACGCACCCCTTCCACGCCGAGGCCGCGTTCTGGCTCGGCCGCAAGGGCGCCCTGACAACTTCCGGATTGGCTCAGCTCCTTGAGCGCCGCGCCACCGATGCGGGCGTCACCGACGTCCATCCGCACCGCTTCCGTCACACCTTCGCGCACACCTGGCTCGCCAACGGGGGACAGGAACACGACCTCATGCGCCTGGCCGGCTGGGACAGCCCCCAGATGGTCGCCCGCTACGCCGCCAGCGCAGGCGCAGAACGGGCCCGTGACAACTTCCACAAGGCCGCCCTAGGGGACCGGCTGTGAAGCGCCCGGACCGGACGCTGCTGGAAGAGAGCAAGAGCGTGGCGGTGCACTGTGCCAAATGCTCCCGTCGCCTGTTGGTCTTCGCCTGCTGGGTCGACTTCCAAGACGAGGGAGAAGGGCAGTACCGCCCCATCGGTGAAGCCGGCTGGGTCCCGAACGACGCAAGCCGTGAGACCGGTCCGCACGGGCCGAAGTTCCGCTTCGCCTGCCGGTGCGGGTCTCGGCCGCAGGTCCTGCAGCGCACGCTGGAAAAGCACGGCTACACCGGCGAGCGAGCCCGACTGGACATTTAGCGCTGTCCTCACGGCGCGTTGCGGCGTGACGCGGGCACAGCGTTGGCCTAGAGTTATCGCTAGAGCCAGTCCGGGTCACCGGACGGTATTCCAGGACTACCGCTCACCAACCTGGCGCAACGACTCCTCAGCGGGAGCCGTCAGCGCCGCATGGTGAGGACCCGGTTCCTGATGACAAGCCCCACACAGCGCGCCCTTCACGCGCGCATGGCCGCCCACGCAAAGTGGTCGCAGCACGACCCTGTCGAGGGGACAGCGAAGGCGCGACAAGCAGCCCTCGACCGCTTCGAGCGCCAGGTGGACCCGGACGGGTCGTTCTCGCCCGCCGAGCGGCTGCGACGGGCGGAGCACGCCAAGAAGGCCTATTTCCTAGGGCTCGCGCTCAAAAGCGCCCAGGCCCGCGCTGCTAGGAAGCGTCCCGCGTGAGCCCCGCACATGACGAAGGCCCCGGTGGGGACCGGGGCCAGTCGTCGAGAAACATCACCGCCAAGCGACCCGACCAGCGTACGCCGCAGGTCCGACAGTCGACGTCCTGGCACGCCGTGGCAAGCGCGACGTTGGTGACGTCGCGGACCGGCACCCGACGCTGGTTGCTGGTCTACCGCTGCCCCGGCTGCCCGTCGGACGAGCGTCACCTGGCGCAGACCAAGACGCTGCAGGAGGTCGTGGTCCGCAAGACCGCCTGTGGGCACGGCACGGTCGCCCTGCACGTCGCCCTGGGGCAGGTGGCAGCGTGATCGCCAGCCCCGCGGCCGAGCCCGCGTTCCTGGGATGCCTGCTGCAGACCCGCGCCGCGACCGTGACCCGCGGCTACCTCGGCCAGGTCGAGGACGGCGACTTCACCGACCCGAGGAACGTGACCGTCGTGACGGCCATGCGGCAGCTCGTCGCAGCCGGCCAGCCCGTCGATGCGATCACCGTCGAAGGCCAGCTAGGGCGCAGCGGCGTCGAGGCACCGATGACCGCCGACAAGCGGGCCGCAGTGTTCCTCGTCGACCTGCTCGCGGCGCCCCCGTCAGTCGGCAGCGTCGGGCATTACCTGCTCGTCATCCTCGAGCACACTGTGCGCCGAAGCATCGAAGCGGCAGGGGTACGTCTGCAGCAGGTAGCCGCGAGCAGCAGCCTGGACGATGCCCGCGACGTCACCCGGACAGACTGCCAGGAGCTCGCCCGCCAGTTCGGCCGGCTCGCGGCCCGGGAGTCCGCCGAGGCTGGTGGGGACCAGTGAGCGCCTTTGAGGCCGTGCAGGCCGAGCACGCCGAGCCTGACCATCACCCGGCCCTGGACGTCGACGACGTCCTGCTCGGGGAGGGCAGCCACCGCGGACAGGTCCGTATGGCCTACCGACTGGCCGAGCGGTACACGGGCCGGCTGCTGCACGTCCCGCGGATCGGCTGGTACGCCTGGGACGGTCAGCGGTGGGCCAAGGATGAAAAGGGCGCCGCAACCCGGGCCGTCCTGTCGGTCCTGCGGCGAGCCCTGTCGGAGTCCCTCGGCGACTCGGAGCTTCGCCAGGATGTCCGCAAGTGCGAGGGCGCCTCGGCTATCCGCGGGGTCCTTGAGGTCGCCGGGAGCCTGCCGGCGTTCGTCGCCGCCGCCGACGAGCTGGACGCCGACCCGTACCTGCTCAACACCGCGAGCGGGACCTTGGACCTTCGGACGATGACGCTGCGCCCCGCCGACCCCGCCGACCGGATAACCAAGGTCACTCGCGGCGCCTGGCGACCGACCGAGGCTGGTCCCGGACCTCAGCCATGGCAACAGTTCCTGACCGAGGTGCTGCCCGATGAGCAGGTCAGGCTGTTCCTACAGCAGGTCGTCGGGATCGCGCTGCTGGGCAAGGTCGTGGAGCACGTCTTGCCGATCATGACCGGCACCGGCGCCAACGGCAAAGGCGTGCTGTACGGCGGCCTGCTGCACGCCCTCGGGGACTACGCCGCCTCCGCCGAGCCGGACCTGTTCATGGCCCGTGACGGAGCCCACCCCACCGGTCAGATGGACCTGCTCGGCCGGCGACTGGTCGTGGTCAGCGAGTCAGACCAGGGCCGGCGGCTGGCCGAGGCGACGATGAAGCGGCTGACTGGCGGTGACCGCATCAAGGCCCGCCTCATGGGCCGGGACTTCGTCGAGTTCGAGCCCTCGCACACCGCTTTCTTGGTGACCAACCACCTGCCCAAGGTCAGCGGTGACGACGACGCGATCTGGCGCCGCGTGCGCGTCATTCCCTTCAACGTCGTCATCCCAGAGGACCGCCGCGACGGCCAGCTCGGCGAACGCCTGGCCCTCGCAGCTGACGAGGTGCTGGCCTGGGCCGTAGCCGGCTTCAGCGCGTACGACGCGAAAGGCCGCAAGCTCACTGCCCCGGCCAGCGTCACGGTCGCCACCGACGCCTACCGGGCCGACGCCGACGCCCTGAGCCGCTTCCTTGAGGACCGCTGCTACCTCGGGCCGATGGTCAAGGCCACGACCGCCGACCTGTTCGCAGCCTGGACCTACTGGGCCGCCGCTGACGGCGCGGACGCGATGTCGCAGAAGGCCTTCGGGCAGGCCCTGGACCGTCGCGGCCTGCTCGCCTCGCCAGCGAGCAACGGCAAGCGGTGGCGGACCGGGATCAGCCTGTCGAGCACCGACGACGACGAAGGCGACGACCGGCGGTGGCAGAGGTGATCTGGCCCGATTCACGCTCAGCAGTACGCATAGCACGCATCTTCCAGAGATTTCCTGGCGTTCTACTCGTGGAACCTCCTCGGGATGGGTGCTATGCGTACTGCCTCCGCTGCGCCGCGCCCCGACGGCGAGGGCCCAGCCGATGAGCCTGATCTCCAACGCCCAGGCCGCCGCTGCCCTCGAGCAGCACGTCGACCGCGCCGCTGCGGGCCTGGTCGAGGCAGTCATGGCGGGCCGCCGTCGTGCTGCTCTGCAGGCCCTCGCCGACTCCCAAGCCTTCGACCTACCCGCTGCCCGCCTGTCGCTCGCGGCATGGGTCGCCGCGCAGCTCGCCGACCCCCCGGAGGACGCGTGACCGTACCGGATGGCCACGTCGACCACTGG
>JAYTHS010000293.1:0-1217 GCA_043732345.1 Frankiales bacterium
GCCGCCGTTCTCGTGGTGCTGGCCGGGGTGCTGGCGCTGCGCGGTGATCCCGCCTCGGCCAGCACCGAGGTCGTGGTGGCCGCCCGGGACCTCGCGCCCGGTCGGGTGATTACCGCCGAGGACCTACGGACGGTGGTGGTGAGCACCCGCGTGGTCCCCGACGGTGTCGTCACCGCCGTGGACGCCGTGGCGGGACGCACCACGGCCGGCGCAGTCCGTGCCGGGGAGACGCTGACCGACGTCCGCGTGGTGGGGCCCTCACTCGCCGCCCTGGCCACCGGCCGCTCGGAGGTCACCTCGGTCCCGGTGCGGCTGAGCGACGCGGAGGTCGCAGCCCTGCTGCGGCCGGGCGACGAGGTGGACGTGCTCGTCCTCGGCGACAACGCCGGCGACGTGCGGGTGCTCGCCAAGGGTGCTGTCGTGCTCGCGGTGCAGCCCACCGACGAGCGGCGCACCGCCGGTGGCCGGCTGGTGGTCCTCGGGATGCCGCCGGAGGACGCCCCCGCGGTGGCGGCGGCTTCACTCGAGGGCGTCGTCACCGTTACATTCCGCTAGCACTCGACCGGGTCACGGATCGGCCGCCCCGGCACCGGCAACCGGGAGACATCATGCTCAAGGGGTTCAAGGCCTTCCTGCTGCGCGGCAACGTGGTCGACCTGGCCGTGGCTGTGGTCCTGGGCGCGGCGTTCGTCGCGATCGTCACGGCATTCACGGCAGACATCATCACCCCGCTGATCTCGGTGGTCGGAGGCAGCAACACGACGGGCCTGTCGTTCAAGATCATCGACAGCAACGAGGCAACCGCAGTCAACATCGGCGGCCTGATCGGCGCGATCATCAACTTCGTCATCGTCGCTGCGGTCGTCTACTTCGCCATCGTGCTCCCGATGAACGCGCTCAAGTCGCGTCGCAAGGCCGGCGTCGAGGCCGTCCCCGCCGAGCCGACCGACGTCGAGCTGCTCATCGAGATCCGCGACCTCCTGGCC
This sequence comes from Frankiales bacterium, assembly GCA_043732345.1. GTDB lineage: Bacteria > Actinomycetota > Actinomycetes > Mycobacteriales > SCTD01 > RYN-111. The sequence goes on from JAYTHS010000293.1 coordinate 987, forward strand.
GGCCGGAACAAGGCGCTCTGACCTCGAAAACGTACGGGGGGCCCCTTGGCCGGACGCGGGGCCCCCTGGCTGGGCGCGGGCTCCCGTAGCCGGGCGCGGCGCTCCCGGGCTGGGCGCGGGGCCCCTTGGCCGGACGCGGGGCCCCTTGGCCGGACGCGGGGCCCCTTGGCTGGACCTTCGGTGATCGCGATTTCGGCACCTGAGCAGTCGCCTGGCGACGTTTCGCGTTCC
>JAYTHS010000294.1:0-1217 GCA_043732345.1 Frankiales bacterium
CGCTGCAGACCCAGCTGGCGCTGCTGAAGAGCCAGGCCAAGGGCCTGCCCGCCCAGCAGGCCAAGCTGTCCGTCGTCGCCGCCAAGATCCCGGACAACCCGGCCTTGCCGGCACTCATCCGGGCGCTCGATGCAGCTGCGGCCACCGCGGACGTGGAGCTGGTCTCCCTGTCACCGTCCGTGCCGGCGCCCGTTGTGGCTGTCGGCGCACCGGCCGCCCCCGTCGCGGCGGCACCCGCCGGTGCCAAGGCCACAACCGGCCTCCAGCAGATCGCGCTGGCCGTCAATGTCGTCGGCGGCTACTTCCAGGTCGAGCAGTTCCTGGACCGCGTCGAGAACCTCACCCGGGCCTTCAAAGTCAACGGTTTCACCCTTGCCCCCGGGGTCAACCCCCTCAAGGTGACGGTCACCGGCACGTCCGGTCCGGCAGCGGTGACCGGCAAGACCCTCACGGCGACGATCAACGGCCAGGTGTTCCTGGTGCCCGTGACCGTCGCGACGACCCCGACCGTCCCGGTGGCCCCCGCCGCCGCCGTCCCGGCCAAGTAGGAGCGGACATGACTGAGAACACCTTCTTCGAGCCGGTGGACGACGAGCCGGCCCAGAGCCGCCGAAGCCTTCTGGTCCTGGGGGCCGTCGGTGGCGCCCTCGCCCTCGCGGCAGGTGGCTACTTCCTGCTCGGTGGCGGCGGGGGAGCAGGCGCCTCCGAGCTCGTCGCGCAGCCGACGTCCCGCACCCCGGTCGTCGCGATGGCGCCGACGGCCGCCAAGAAGCTTGTCGTCCTGCCCGCCGTCTCCAAGGTCCGCCTCGGGCGCGACCCGTTCCTGGCGCTCTACATCCCCCCGGTGGTCTCGCTGGCCGCGCCCGCGACCGGGAGCGGGACCACCCCGACCGGGACGACCGGGACCGGGACGACCGGTGCCCCGACGGCTCCCGGTACTGCCCCGGCGCCGACCGTCCCCGTGGCGCCGCTTCCCGTGACGCCCACCGGCAGACCGGCGCCCTCGCCGGCCTCTCCGCCCGCCGCCGTTAAGCACGTCTTCTCGGTCTTCGGCATCACCGGGTCGGCGGCCACCGGCCGGGCCCGGGTGTCCATCGACGGCGGCGCCCCGTTCACCGTGCACGAGGGGTCGGTGTTCGGGCCCTCCAAGGAGCTGACCGTCACCGACATCGGGCCCACCGTGGGGGTGGGGGAGCACCTCGCCTTCACGCTCGGCG
>JAYTHS010000295.1:0-1217 GCA_043732345.1 Frankiales bacterium
TGCACGGGTCCGCCGGGGCCGATGTCGCCGTCGTCGAGGGCGTCATGGGCCTGTACGACGGGCGGGGCTCGACCGACGAGGGCTCCACCGCGCACGTCGCCCGGCTGCTCGACGCCCCCGTGGTGCTCGTCGTCGACGCGTCCTCGCAGTCCCGGTCCGTCGCGGCCCTCGTCCACGGGTTCGCCGCCTTCGACCCGCGGGTCCGCCTGGCAGGGGTGGTCCTCAACCGGGTCGCCAGCGACCGGCACGAGCAGCTGCTGCGCGAGGCCCTGTCCGACACCGTCCCCGTGCTCGGCGTGCTGCGGCGCGACGCCGACGTCAGCACCCCGTCGCGCCACCTCGGGCTGGTGCCCGTTGCTGAGCGGACCCCCGAGGCGATGGCGACCGTCGAGCGCCTCGGCCGGGTGGTCGTTGCCGGCTGCGACCTCGACGCGATGCTCCAGACTGCCGCCACAGCAGGTCCTCTCACCGGTGAGGCGTGGACCCCGCCCACCGCTCAGGGCACGGGCCCGCGCCCCGTGGTCGCGCTCGCCGGTGGTGCGGCCTTCACCTTCGCCTACACCGAGACCCGCGAGGCACTTACCGCCGCGGGTGCCGACGTCGTCGTGGTCGACCCGCTGCGCGACGAGCAGCTGCCGGAGCAGACCGCCGCGCTGGTCCTGCCCGGCGGCTTTCCCGAGGTCTACGTCGAGCAGCTCGGTGCCAACAGGGGTTTCCTCGCCGCGGTCCGGGCCCACCTGGCCGGCCCTCGCCCGACGACCTACGCCGAGTGCGCCGGGCTGCTCGTCCTGTGCGAGGCACTCGACGGCCGGCCGATGGTCGGGCACGTCCCGGCCCAGGCCTCGATGACCGCACGGCTGACGCTGGGCTACCGGACCGTGGTCTCTCCCGCGCAGACGCTGGCAGGACCCGCCGGGACGGTGCTGGTCGGTCACGAGTTCCACCGCACCACGGTGTCGCCGCGCGCCGGGACCCACCCGGCCTGGCAGCTCGACGATGGCTCGCACGAGGGGTTCGTGACCGGCGAGCACGCGCTGGCGTCCTACGTCCACCTGCACCCCGCCGGGGCCCCCGAGCTCGCTCCGCGCATCGTCGCGAGCGCCCTGCGCCCACGGGTCGCCGCATGAGGCTCACCGGGGTCGGGGTCGGCCCCGGAGACCCCGACCTGGTGACGATCAAGGCTGTCAGGGTGCTCCAGGAGGCCGACCTGGTCGTCG
>JAYTHS010000296.1:0-4352 GCA_043732345.1 Frankiales bacterium
GGCGCGCCGGTAACGAGGTCCCCTAGGGCACCGACCAGCGCGAGGGTGTGGGACTGGCCCATGTGGGCGTCGAGGTCGGCCTGGCTGTCCCAGGTCTCGATGGAGGCGTAGCTGTCCTCGTCCTCGACGTTGGACCAGAACGCGTAGCTCCGGCAGCCCTGGTCGTTGCGGCTGGCGGCCGCGCAGGTGGCGAGGGCGGCGAGGATCTCGGCGCGCTTCGCGGGCTTGCCGGGAACGGTGGCGATGACGACGAGCACGGGGTCTCCAGGTGGTCGATGGGGACCGTGTCTACCGCACCCTGAGGCGGTCCCGTCGTCGGGGCGCCTGCGGTGACCCGGGAGGGTGCCCGCAGCCGACTGGATCGTCGGGCGAGGGGGCTGGGAGACTTCTGGCATGACCGTCCGTGATGTCGTGCTGCTGGGCTCGACCGGGTCGATCGGCACCCAGGCGGTCGAGGTCGCGCAGGCCGCGCCCGACCGCTTCCGCATCGTCGGACTCGGCGCCGGGGGCGGACGCGTCGACCTGCTGGCCCAGCAGGCCCTGGACCTGCGGGTCGAGGTCGTCGCGGTCGCCCGGGCCAGCGCCGTCCAGGACCTGCAGCTGGCGTTCTATGCCGCCGCGCAGGCCCGCGGCTACGCCACCGGCGATTACCCGCTGCCCAAGATCCTCGCCGGCCCGGACGCCATGGCAGAGCTCGCCCAGTGGCCGTGCGACGTCGTGCTCAACGGCATGACCGGCTCGGTCGGGCTCGCCCCGACGCTGTCAGCGCTGCAGGCCGGTCGGACCTTGGCCCTGGCGAACAAGGAGAGCCTGGTCGTCGGGGGGCCGCTCGTCACGCCGTACATGGACCAGATCGTGCCGGTGGACAGCGAGCACTCCGCGCTGGCCCAGTGCCTGCGCGGTGGCACGCGCGGGGAGGTGCGGCGGCTGGTGCTGACCGCCAGCGGCGGGCCGTTCCGCGGCCGTACCAGCCTGGAAGGCATCACGTCGGAGCAGGCGCTGGCCCACCCCACCTGGGACATGGGCCCGGTCATCACGGTCAACAGCGCGACCCTCGTCAACAAGGGGCTCGAGGTCATCGAGGCCCACCTGCTGTTCGACGTGCCGTACGACGACCTGGCCGTCGTCGTGCACCCGCAGTCGCTGGTCCACTCGATGGTGGAGTTCACCGACGGCTCGACGCTGGCGCAGCTCTCTCCCCCGGACATGCGGCTGCCCATCGCGCTCGGCCTCGGCTGGCCCGACCGCGTCCCGGGATGCGCTCCGCCGGTCGACTGGACCCGGGCCGCCACCTGGACCTTCGAGCCGCTCGACGAGCAGGTCTTCGGGGCGGTGGCGCTGTGCCGGGCGGCCGGTCGCACGGGGGGGACGGCGCCGGCTGCCCTGAACGCCGCCAACGAGGTGTGCGTCGAGGCGTTCCTGGCCGGGAGGCTCCCGTTCGCCGCCATCGTCGACACCGTCGCGCAGGTCGTCGATGAGCACGACCTCAGGGAACGCCCAACCCTGGTCGAGGTGTTGGAGACAGAGACGCAGGCGCGTGCCCGCGCCCGCTTCCTGACTGGAGAGGTGTCCGCGTGACGCTCGTCGGTGTGCTGGCCTTTGTGGTCGCGCTGCTGGTGTCGGTGATGCTGCACGAAGCGGGGCACTTCGTGACCGCCCGGCACTACGGCATGAAGGCCACCCAGTTCTTCGTCGGGTTCGGCCCCACGCTGTTTTCCCGCCAGCGCGGGGAGACCGAGTACGGCATCAAGGCCATCCCCGCCGGCGGGTTCGTCAAGATCGTGGGCATGACCCCGCTGGAGGAGGTCGCTCCGGGCGACGAGGACCGGGCCTTCTTCCGCCAGCCGGCAGGGCGGCGGACCGTCGTGCTTGCCGCCGGCTCGACCGTCCACTTCATCATCGCCATCGTCTTGGTCCTCGGAACGATCCTTGCGCTCGGCGTGCCCGACGGGAAGGCCGCGCTGCTGCTCGCCCCGCAGAAGTGCCTGGCCACCAGCATCACCAGCGACCTGAAGGTGCTGCCGTCCTCCACGCCGGACGCCCGGGGCACCTGCCCGACGGGCACCGTCCCCGGTGTCGCGTACGCCGCGGGGCTGCGGGCCGGCGACCGGGTCCTCGCTGCCGGCGGCACCACCATCACGGACTACGCCGCTTTCACCCGGGCGGTCCGGGCCTCCGCGGGCACCCCGCTGACCCTGGTCGTGCAGCGGGACGGCGTCCGCCGCTCCGTGACCCTCACGCCCGTCCCCGCGACCCGGCCGGACCTGACCGACCCCAAGCGGTCCGTGCAGGTCGGGGCCATCGGGGTCGGCCAGGACGGCGCGAGGCTGCGCCACGTCGGGCCGATCGAGGCGCTGCGGGAGACCGATCACACGCTCGGCCTCATCGTCACCGGCACCATCGACACGGTCACCAAGAAGCTGGGGACCATCACCCGCGTCTACGGCAAAAACCGCGACCCGGCGGGCTTCACCGGCGTCGTGGGAGTCGCACGGGTCAGCGGTGAGGTCTTCAACGCGCCGATCCCGTTCACCACCCGACTGGCCGGCTTCCTGCTCCTCATGGCCAGCCTGAACCTGTTCATCGGAGCGTTCAACCTGCTTCCCCTGCTGCCGCTGGATGGCGGCCACATCGCGGTCCTGCTGTTCGAGCAGGCCCGCGACAAGGCCAAGCGACTGGGCGGTTACGGAGGCGAGCTCGTGCGGGTCGACCTCAACAAGCTCATGCCCCTGACCTTGGGGGTGGTCGTGCTGTTCGCGGCCTTCACCCTGTGGCTCGTCGGCGCGGACATCGTGAACCCCATCAGACTCAACCAGTGAGCGGAACCCCGTGACCAGTCCCGTGTCCCTCGGCATGCCCGAGGTCCCCCAGCGGCTCGCCGAGCGCAAGAAGACCCGCCAGCTCGACGTCGGCGGGGTCCTGGTCGGTGGGGGGGCTCCCATCAGCGTGCAGTCCATGACGACGACCGTCACCGCGGACATCAACGCCACGCTGCAGCAGATCGCCGAGCTCACCGCCACCGGTTGCCAGATCGTCCGGGTGGCCGTCCCCGACCCGGTCGACGCCGAGGCGCTGGCCATCATCGTGAGGAAATCGCAGCTCCCCGTCATCGCCGACATCCACTTCCAGAGCAAGTACATCTACGCCGCGATCGACGCCGGCTGCGCCGCCGTACGGGTCAACCCCGGCAACATCCGGGAGTTCGACGGCAAGGTCGGCGACGTCGCCAAGGCAGCCCGGGACGCGGGCACCCCGATCCGGATCGGTGTGAACGCCGGCAGCCTCGACAAGCGGATCATGGCGAAGCACGGCAAGGCCACCGCCGAGGCCCTTGTCGAGTCGGCGCTGTGGGAGTGCTCGCTGTTCGAGGAGCACGACTTCCGCGACATCAAGATCTCGGTCAAGCACAACGACCCCGTCGTGATGGTGCAGGCCTACCGGCTGCTCAGCCAGCAGTGCGACTACCCGCTGCACCTGGGGGTCACCGAGGCCGGCCCGGCGTTCCAGGGGACCATCAAGTCGGCGGTCGCCTTCGGGGCGCTGCTCGCCGAGGGCATCGGCGACACCATCCGCGTCTCGCTGTCCGCCCCGCCGGTCGAGGAGGTCAAGGTCGGCCTGGCGATCCTCGAGTCGCTCAACCTTAAGCAGCGTGGCCTGGAGATCGTGTCGTGTCCCTCCTGCGGGCGCGCCCAGGTCGACGTCTACACCCTCGCCGAGAAGGTCCAGGCGGGCCTCGAGGGCCTGACCGTGCCGCTGCGCGTCGCGGTCATGGGCTGCGTCGTCAACGGCCCCGGGGAGGCCCGGGAGGCCGACCTGGGGGTCGCGTCCGGCAACGGCAAGGGCCAGATCTTTGTCAAGGGCGAGGTCATCAAGACCGTCCCCGAGGACCAGATCGTCGAGACCCTCGTCTTTGAGGCCCTGCGCCTCGCGGCGGAGTACGACGGCCCTGCCGGCCTCCCCGCCGTCACCGCCTGACCCGGGCCGACGGGGCACCTAGGCTGCCATCGTGCTCAGGACGTCCTCGACCCGCGTCCTGGACGGCCGCGACCTCGACGAGGCCCGGGCACTGCTGGCCCGCGACCCGGTCGCCGACGTCTTCGTCGCCTCGAGGGTCGAGGCGGCCGGGCTCGACGCCTGGCGCCTCGGAGCCGAGGTGTGGGGGTACGGCGAGCGCGGTTCCCTCGAGTCGCTCTGCTACGCCGGGGCGAACCTCGTGCCGGTCGGCGCCTCGCCGGAGGCGCTGCGTTCCTTCGCCGAACGGGCCCGCCGCCAGGGCCGCAGATGCTCCTCGATCGTCGGTGAGGCCGACGCTGTCGACCAGCTCTGGCGGCTGCTGGCCCCGAGCTGGGGGC
>JAYTHS010000297.1:0-4352 GCA_043732345.1 Frankiales bacterium
CCGTCGGGGAAGACGTAGCGCGGGATGAAGCCCCGCTTGCTGATCGGCGGCGAGGTGTCGTCGGGACGGGTGATGCAGTGGTTAAGCAGCCTGCCCTGCGGCCGCAGCTTCCCGGCCAGGAAGGCGGCGTACGACGGCAGCTGCGCGATCCCGATGTGCTCGGTCAGGCCGATGGAGCTGATCGCGTCGAAGCCCGTCTCGGTGACGTCGCGGTAGTCGCTGAAGCGCAGGTCGATCCTGTCCGACAGGCCGGCGTCGGCCACTGCCTGCCTGCCCCACTGCGCCTGCTGCTGCGACAGGGTGACCGCGACGACCTCGACGCCGTAGTGCGTGGCGGCGTGCAGGGCCATGCCGCCCCAGCCGCAGCCGACGTCGAGCAGCCGCATGCCCGGCCGCAGGGCGAGCTTGCGGCAGACCAGGTCGAACTTCTCGGCCTGGGCCTGCTCGAGGGTCGCGCCGTCGTCGGGGTAGACCGCGCAGGTGTAGGCCATCGAGGGCCCCAGCACCCAGCGGTAGAACTCGTTGGAGACGTCGTAGTGGTGCGCGATGGCGGCGCTGTCACGGCCCCGGGTGTGCTTGCGCAGCCCGGACAGGTAGCGCTTGGCACCGACCTCCTGCGGCGGCGGCTCCACCCAGTGCATCGCCTCCCGACCCAGGGAGCGCAGCACCTGCAGCCGCTCCGGCACGGTCAGGTCCCCCATGCGCTGGCGGCTCAGGGTCCGGACCAGCGTGTAGTGGTCCGGGGCATCGACCTCGAGCTCCCCGGACACGTAGGCCCGGACCATGCCGAGCTCCCCCGGCGCCGACACTAGGTGGCTCAGGGCCCTCGAGGACTGGACCCGCAGGACGACGTCGGCGGTCGGCGGCCCGGCGGCCGATCCGTCGTACGCCTCGATCCGTGCCTGGCGGGGCAGGACGGCCGCGAGGGCCTGGGCGACGTTCAGACGACTCATGGTCAGCTCCTGCCGACGGTCTTGGCGTAGAGGTCCAGGAGCCGACCGTCGGGGTCCCAGGTCTTCTTGAGCAGCGCGTAGGAGCCGCCGCCGTACAGCGACCAGAAGTGCTCCTCGTCGTAGAAGCTGTTGCTGTAGAGCGACTTGCGTCCGTCGAGGTCGTCCACGAGCCGCTCGATGAGGCGGTTGTGGGTCGACGGGTCCTCACCGGGCTCGAGGGGCACGGCCGACCAGAAGCCGACGTTGACGTAGAGGACGTCGGGGTCGAGGTCCCACAGGTCCCACCGGGTGTCGTCGCGGGGGCGGATCGGGCAGAACCACACCGGCGCGATGGGCACCTCGCGGGCGAACACGTCCATGAAGTCGGCGAGCCGGTCGGCGGGTACCTCGACGTCCTGCACGACCTCTTCCTGCGCGGGTTTGCCGTGCCGCAGGTCCCAGCGGGTCTTCCACCGGTGTCTGCGCTCGAAGGCGACGAGCTTCCACCAGACGTCGCTGCGCAGGTAGCGGCGCGGCACCCACCGGCGCACCGCGGGGTTCTGGACGCCGAAGGCCCGTGAGCACCAGAACCAGTCCGTGTCCCAGCGCCACAGGTAGTCCCGCACCGTGAGCCAGTCCTCGCGGCGCTGCTGGATGCTCCGGTAGTAGACGGCCATCCCGGTGTAGTCGCTCAGCAGCGGCGTCTGGTCACTCCAGCTGCCCAGGGTCACGTAGCCCTCCTGCGGCCCGAACCAGGTGCCGTCGACGAAGGCCACCGGCTCCCCGTCGTACGACGAGGTGGCGCAGACCTGCGTCATCAGCTCGGCGACGGCGGCGGGGGAGGCGACGGCCACGTGGCGTAGGTGGACGAAGGGCTGCACCGGCTCGAGCTCGATGACCAGGCGCAGCGCGTAGCCCAGGGTGCCGTAGCTGTTGGGGAACCCGTGGAACAGCTCCGGTTCGAGGTCGCGGCTGCAGGTGACCAGCCGGCCCTCGGCGGTGAGCACGTCCATCTCGAGGACCGACTCGTGTGGGGTGCCGTTGCGGAAGCTCGTCGACTCGATCCCCACGCCCGTGACGGCCCCGCCGAGTGTGATGGTCTTGAGCTGCGGGACGACCAGCGGCATGAGCCCGTGCGGCAGGGTCGCGTCGACCAGCTCCTCGTAGGTCGTCATGCCGAGCACCTGGGCGGTCCGGGCCTGCTCGTCGACCTCAAGGACCCCGCTGAAGGCGCGGACGTCGAGCCGTGGACCGGCGCTCTCGCGGAAGCGGAACAGGTTCGAGGTCGCCTTGCCCAGCCGTACCGGCGCACCGGGGGGCAGAGCGGCCAGGTCGGCCTGGAGCTGTCGCACGGCGTCGCGGTAGCTCACGTGGTCTGTCACAGGCTGCATCCTTCCCGACGAGGCGCCCTAAAGATACTTGGTACGTGCAAGCACTGTCCCCGTGTGTCGTTTCGTCGCACCGAGCGTCCCGAGATGGGATGATCGTCTGGTGGATGACCTGAGCGCGCACGAGGCAGCCGTCGAGCTCGGCGTGTCCCCCGCCGTCCTGGGCCGGCTGCTGGAGGGCGGCCAGCTGCCGTCCCACCTGGCCGAGGACGGCCGGCGGCGGCGGGTGCTGCGCAGCGACCTCGCCGTGCACCGTGACCAGCGGTTCGCGCTGCGCCAGCGGATGGTGCAGGAGCAGCGCGACCGGCGCTGGTTGCAACCCGAGGACGACCTGAGCGCCTGACCGGGAGCGCGCCCGACTGGCACGCTGGTCGCATGACCCTTCGCGACGACGCCGAGACCACCCTGCGGGCGCTGGCCGGGCCCGACGCGGTCCTGCGCGAGGACCAGTGGACGGCGATCCAGGCGCTCGTCGAGGGGCATCGGCGGGCGCTGGTCGTGCAGCGCACCGGCTGGGGCAAGTCGGCGGTCTACTTCGTCGCGACCGCCCTGCTGCGGGCTGCCGGCGCCGGCCCGACCGTGATCGTGAGCCCCCTGCTGGCCCTCATGCGCAACCAGGTGGCGGCAGCCTCGCGCGCCGGGATCAGCGCCGTCACCGTCAACTCCAGCAACGTCGACTCCTGGCAGGAGGTCTATGCGGACGTCCAGGCCGGGCGGGTCGATGTGCTGCTGGTCAGCCCCGAGCGGCTGAACAACCCGGGCTTCCGCGACGAGGTCCTGCCCCGGCTCGCAGCGACCGCCGGCCTGGTCGTCGTCGACGAGGCGCACTGCATCAGCGACTGGGGCCACGACTTTCGCCCCGACTACCGGCGGATCCGCACGCTGCTCGCCGAGCTGCCCGAGGGGGTCCCGGTCCTCGCGACGACCGCCACGGCGAACGCCCGGGTCGTCACCGACGTCGCGTCGCAGCTCGGCGACCAGACCCTCGTCCTGCGCGGCACCCTGGAGCGCGAGTCGCTGCACCTGTCGGTCGCCCGGCTGCCGACCGCTGCGCACCGGCTGGCCTGGCTTGCCGACGCCATGGACCGGCTACCGGGCAGCGGGATCGTCTACACCCTCACCGTCGCGGCGACCGAGGACGTGGCCGGCTTCCTGCGGTCGAGGGGGATCGTGGCGGCGGCGTACAGCGGCAAGAGCGACGACGCCGAGCGGCGCCAGGCCGAGGACGACCTGCTGGGCAACCGCATCAAGGCGCTGATCGCGACCAGCGCGCTCGGGATGGGCTTCGACAAGCCCGACCTCGGGTTCGTCGTCCACCTGGGCGCGCCCGGGTCGCCGATCGCCTACTACCAGCAGGTCGGCCGCGCGGGCCGCGGCGTGGACCGCGCCGAGGTCGTGCTGCTTCCCGGCCAGGAGGACGAGGCCATCTGGTCCTACTTCGCCTCACTGGGCTTCCCGCCCGAGGAGCAGGTCCGCACGGTGCTGCGCGAGCTTGAGGGGCGGACCCTGTCGACCGCCGCGCTCGAGCCGCGGGTCGAGCTCCGCCGTACAAGGCTCGAGACGATGCTGAAGGTCCTCGACGTCGACGGCGCCGTACGCCGGGAGAAGGGCGGCTGGACCTCGACGGGCCAGCCGTGGGTGTACGACGCCGACCGCTACGGGCAGGTCGCGGCCGACCGGGCGGCCGAGCAGCAGGCGATGCGCGACTACCAGACCACTGACAGCTGCCGGATGCGCTTCCTGCGCGAGCAGCTCGACGACCCGGGGGCCGCCGACTGCGGGCAGTGCGACCGCTGCACGGGGCTCGCGCAGCCCACCGAGGTGAGCGCGGCCGCACTCGACGCCGCGCAGGCGCACCTGGGGCGGCCCGGAGTGGTGCTGGAGCCCCGCGCGATGTGGCCGACCGGGATGACCGAGCTGGGCGTGTCAGGTCGGATCGCGGTCGGTGAGCGCGCCGAGGCCGGCCGGGCCCTCGGGCGGCTGTCCGACATCGGCTGGGGCAGCCGGCTGCGCGAGGTCTTCGCGGCCCCCG
>JAYTHS010000298.1:0-4336 GCA_043732345.1 Frankiales bacterium
CACTCGGCAGCGCAGCTTCGGGTCCTCCGGCGGCGGGGTCGAGGCGAGCTGGTCCAGTGACCACAGGAAGGCTGACAGGGTCTTGCCCGAACCGGTCGGTGCGACGACGAGGGTGTCGGTGCCTTGGCTGATGGCGTCCCAGGCTCCCTCCTGCGCCGCGGTCGGGGCGGCGAAGGCACCTGCGAACCATGCCCGCGTCGCGGGGGAGAAGCGGTCGAGGGCGGTCACCCGGACATCATCGCGATCCCGCCCTCCGGTCGCCTCCTGCAACCACGGCGGCCCGTCCCGGGCGCCCGGCTCGCCTGCGCGCGATGAGCGTGGTGTGCGCGGGGCCCCGGGTGACGGAGGATGGTGCGGTGATGTATCCGAGCAGGTGGGAGGCCGACGCCGTCCTGGCCGACGGCGGGACCGTCCACCTGCGGCCGGTGCGGCCGGACGACGCCGACCGGCTGCGCGCGATGCACGCCCGGCTGTCGGCCGACACCGTCTACATGCGGTTCTTCTCGATGGTCCGCACCCTGTCCGCCCGCGAGGTCGAGCGGCTGACGACGGTCGACCACGACGACCGGGTCGCGGTCGTGGCGCTGCTGCGCGACGAGCTGGTGGGGGTGGCCCGCTACGACCGCTCCCCGGCGACCGCCGACGCCGAGGTCGCCGTCGTCGTCCAGGACGACCAGCAGGGCCGTGGCCTCGGCCCGCTGCTGCTCGAGCACCTCGCGGCGGCCGGCACCGAGCGCGGCATCGAGCGGTTCGTCGCCAACGTGCTGCCCTCCAACCGGCGGATGCTCGACGTCTTTCGCAGCGCCGGCTTCGAGATCGAGCGGCACATGGCGGACGGCTACATCGAGCTCGCCTACCCGATCCGGCAGACCGCGGCCTCGCGTGAGGTGGCCCGGGCCCGGGAGCACCGCGCCGAGGCCCGCAGCGTCGCCCGGCTGCTGTCACCCACGACGGTGGCGGTCGTCGGTGCGTCCCGCGAGGCCGGTACGGCGGGCCACGAGGTGTTCCGCTCGCTGCTCGCCCACGGCTTCCAGGGCCCCGTCTACCCGGTCAACCCCAGCGCCCCGCACGTGGCCAGCGTCCGCGCGTACGCCGACGTGCGCGACGTGCCGGACGACGTCGACCTGGCCCTGGTCGCTGTGCCCGCGCCGGTCGTGGAGGACGTCGTACGGGCCTGCGTCGACAAGCGGGTGCGGGGCCTGGTCGTGGTGTCGGGGGGCTTCGCCGACGCCGGTCCAGAAGGCCGGGAGCGGCTGGACAGGGTGGTGCACCTGGCCCGTGAGGGGGGGATGCGGCTGATCGGTCCCAACGCGATGGGGGTCGTCAACACCGACCCCACCGTACGGCTGCACGCGACCTTCGCCGCCGGCACGGCCCCGGTCGGGCGGGTCGGGGTCTTCAGCCAGAGCGGTGCGCTGGCCGGCACGGTGCTGGCCGAGGTCGCCCGCCGATCGCTGGGGCTGTCGACCTTTGTCTCCATCGGGGATCGGGCCGACGTCTCGGGCAACGACCTGCTGCAGTACTGGCAGCAGGACCCGCGGACCGACGTGGTGGGGCTGCACCTGCAGGGGTTCGGCAACCCCCGCAAGTTCGCCCGGATCGCCCGGGTGCTCGGCCGGACCAAGCCCGTCGTCGCCCTCAAGAGCGGGCGCGGAGCCGGGGACGCCGCCGTCGACGCACTGTTCGCCTCCGCGGGCGTCGTGCGAGTCGACACGCTGTCGGAGCTGTTCGAGACGGCCCAGCTGCTCGCCCTGCAGCCGTTGCCGGCAGGGCGACGGGTCGGCATCGTGGGCACGAGCTCGGCGCTGGCCTCGCTGGCCGCCGACAGCTGCCGCGCCGTCGACCTGGACGTCGTCGAGCTCTCCGAGACCGTGCAGACCTCGCTGCGGGCGCTCGCCGGGACGACCGAGACCGCCAACCCGGTTGACCTCGGTCCGCTAGCCGAGCCGGCCGCCTTCACGACGGCGCTGGAGCTCGTCGTGCGCTCCGGCGAGGTCGACGCCGTGCTCGCCCTGGTCACGCCGCACCTGCAGTCCGAGGCCCTCGGGGCTGCGCTCGTCGCCGCGGGCGGGTCACTGCCGGTCCTGGCCTCCTTTCTCGGACACGACGGCGTCCCGCACGTCCTCGCCGTCCCCGGCCCCGACGGCGAGCTCGCCGGCCGGGGCTCGGTCCCGTCCTACGCCTCGCCGGAGCCCGCCGCGAGGGCGCTGGCCCGCGCCGCGACGTACGCCGCCTGGCGGGCCCGGCCGCAGGGCGTCGTCCCGACCGTGACCGTCACCGGCTCGCCGTCGATGGTGCTCACCGACGCGCCGTACGACGGGTCGTGGGTGTCTGTTGCCTCGGCCCTGCTCGGCTGCTACGGCGTGGACACGTGGCCGACGACGATGGCGGAGACGCTCGAGCAGGCCACCGAGGCCGCTGCCGCGCTGGGGTGGCCCGTGGCGCTCAAGCCACCCGATGCCCGCTGGCGCAACCGGGTCGACGTCGGTGCGGTGCGGTTGGCCCTGGATGACGCGAAGGAGCTCGCGCAAGCGTGGTCGCAGGTGCGGGAGCTGGTCGGCCCGTCGCCGCTGCTCGTGCAGCCGATGGCCCCGACGGGGGTGTCGACCGTGGTGCGGCTCGTGCACGACTCCGCGCTCGGGCCACTGCTGTCGGTCCGGCTCGGGGGAGTGGCCGCCGACCTGCTCGCCGACCCGGTCGTCCGGACCCTGCCGCTGACCGACCGCGACGCCGTCGAGATGGTCGCCTCCGTCCGCGGCGCGTCCCTGCTGGACGGGGCCGACATCAGCGCCCTGTGCGAGCTGCTGCACCGCCTCGCCCGGCTCGCCGAGGACCTCCCCGAGGTCGCCGAGGTGCTGCTCGACCCGGTGCTCGTGGGGCGCCGCGGGGTGACGGTCCTGCACGCCGGGGTCCGGCTGCTGCCGCCCGAGGCCGACCCGGAGGCCGGGCCCCGGCGCCTGACCGGGCACGGCGCCGAGCTGCTGCGCCGCTAGCCGCCCCGGGCCCGTCTCCTGGTGATCCACGGAACCGGCACCCCCGTGCTGGAGAGCCTTCGTGGAGGTCCCGTTCCGTCGACCATGGACGCAGGGGAGGGCCGCCCTAGGCTGGCGGGGTGAGGCTCACCGACTTCTGGGACCGGATGGACACCCGGTTCGGTGCCCTCTACGCCCGCTCGTACGCTGCCGACATGGTGCTCGCCGAGCTGGGCTCGCGGACGGTCGCCCAGGCGCTCACCGACGGTGAGGACGTGAAAGCCGTGTGGCGTGCGGTGTCTGACGCGACGCAGGCGCCGGCCCGGGAGCGCTGAGTCGTCGTACGCCGGTCGCTGGGGTGGTCCGGCGAGGTCGTCCCCGGGGTCGCGGGAGAGCGGCGTGTCGGACCTGTCGTCGAACGCGTGTTCGGGCTAGCCTCACAGCAGTCCGGGTCGTCCACAGGTCCGCACCGCCGACGCGTTCCTGTCGGTGGGCGCTCCTACGGTCACCGCAGATCGGACCGCCGCCCACGACGCCCCAGGAGAACCCCATGGCTGCACCAGACCGCGACAAGGCCCTCGAGATGGCCCTCGCCCAGATCGACAAGAACTTTGGCAAGGGCTCGGTGATGCGCCTCGGTGACGAGAACCGCCCGCCCGTCGCCGTCATCCCGACCGGCTCGATCGCGCTGGACGTCGCGCTGGGCATCGGCGGTCTGCCCCGCGGCCGGGTCGTCGAGATCTACGGCCCCGAGTCCTCCGGCAAGACCACGGTCGCGCTGCACGCGGTCGCCAACGCGCAGGCCGCCGGCGGCATCGCGGCGTTCATTGACGCTGAGCACGCCCTCGACCCGGAGTACGCCAAGAAGCTGGGCGTCGACACCGACGCGCTGCTGGTCTCCCAGCCCGACACTGGTGAGCAGGCGCTGGAGATCGCCGACATGCTGGTGCGCTCCGGAGCCCTGGACGTCATCGTCATCGACTCGGTGGCGGCCCTCGTACCCCGCGCCGAGATCGAGGGCGAGATGGGCGATAGCCACGTCGGCTTGCAGGCCCGCCTCATGAGCCAGGCGCTGCGCAAGATGACCGGCGCGCTGGCCAACACCGGCACGACCGCCATCTTCATCAACCAGCTGCGCGAGAAGATCGGCGTGATGTTCGGGTCGCCCGAGACCACGACCGGCGGCAAGGCGCTGAAGTTCTACGCCTCCGTCCGCATCGACGTCCGGCGCATCGAGACGCTCAAGGACGGCACCGAGGCGATCGGCAACCGCACCCGCGCCAAGATCGTGAAGAACAAGATGGCCCCGCCCTTCAAGCAGGCCGAGTTCGACATCGTCTACGGCGTCGGGATCAGCCGCGAGG
>JAYTHS010000299.1:0-13506 GCA_043732345.1 Frankiales bacterium
CATGATTCCGATGACAGCCAACATGAAGCTTTGCACCCACATCAACCCGCGCAAGTGCAACCCTAACCATGCACTCGCCGCCACCAGCAACAATATCGCGCTGGTCAGCAGTGCCAGCCCCAACATGCGTTGTTGCTGGTGTTTACCCAGCCAATAAGCGTTAAGTGTGGCGGGGACAACGGTGATACAGCCGGTCAATGCAGCAAGCAAAAACAAATCCGTTTCAATTTTTTTCTGGGCAAGCCAAACCACCAGTTCAGGCGAGGCCAGCACCACGATCAGCGCCATTGCCAGCGACGTGCCGAGTCCCAACTTGAGCGCGTCGCGCAACAGGCTGCGTTCGTCGTGCGTCCATCGACTTCCACGTCTCGGACACCTACTTCCTGGTCGCGCACTTCCACTACGTGCTGTTCGGCACCATCGTGTTCGCCACCTACTCGGGTATCTACTTCTGGTTCCCGAAGATGACCGGTCGGATGCTCGACGAGCGCCTCGGCAAGTACCACTTCTGGGCCACCTTCGTCGGCTTCCACACCACGTTCCTGGTCCAGCACTGGCTCGGTGCGATGGGCATGCCGCGTCGGTACGCCGACTACCTGCCCACCGACGGGTTCACCACCCTGAACACGATCTCCACCATCGGGGCGTTCAT
This sequence comes from Frankiales bacterium, assembly GCA_043732345.1. Lineage (GTDB taxonomy): Bacteria > Actinomycetota > Actinomycetes > Mycobacteriales > SCTD01 > RYN-111. The sequence goes on from JAYTHS010000299.1 coordinate 653, forward strand.
CCTCGGGGCCTCGATGTTGCCGTTTTTGTGGAACGTGTTCACCAGCTACCGCTACGGCGAGATCGTCACCGTCGACGACCCGTGGGGCTACGGAAACTCCCTCGAGTGGGCCACCTCCTGCCCACCCCCGCGGCACAACTTCGTCGAGCTGCCCCGTATCCGCTCCGAACGCCCCGCCTTCGAGCTGCACTACCCCCACATGGTCGAGCGGATGCGCCTGGAGTCGCACACGGGCCACGCAGCGCTGTCGGAGCAGCTGACCGTGGCGATCGAACCGGACGAGGCCCGCGGGGTCGAGCCCCGGGTCTGACCGCCCGGTGACGCGGTGGTCAGGACGGGTCCGGCGGACCCGCGCTCGTGTCGACCCAGGTCAGGCCCGCGGGTCGTCCAGCACGTCGCGCCAGGAGTGCTGCGGGTCGAAGCCGACCAGTCGGCGCGCCTTGTCGATGCTGTAGAACGTCTCGTCGCGGCCCATCTCCCGTCGCACCTCGACGCCGTCGTAGAACTGCGTGATGACCTCGTCCGTGGTTGCGGCGACCGACATGTCGGCGTTGGCGACGTTGAAGATCTCGAAGCCGAGCCCGTCGGTCTCCAGGCAGCGCAGCGTCATCTGCCCCAGGTCGCGGGTGTCGATGTAGGCGAAGATGTTCCGCCGGCGCAGGGACGGGTCGGTGAGGAAGGGCGGGAAGAGCTCGGTGTACTCGTGCGGCTCGATGACGTTGTTGATCCGCAGGCCGTAGATGTCGGCTCCGGTGCGGGCGTGGAACGAGCGCGAGGTGACCTCCCCGGCCACCTTGGACATCGCGTACGCGTCCTCGGGGACGACGGGGTGCTCCTCGTCGACGGGCACGTAGAGCGGCTTGCGCTCGCCCTGCCCGAAGCACACGCCGTAGGTGGTCTCCGAGGACGCGAAGATGATCTTGCGGATGCCCAGGCGGGTCGCGGCCTCGAGCACGTTGTAGTGGGCCAGGACGTTCGTCGAGTACGTCGTGGCATCGGGGGCGATGAACGGCGCGGGGATGGCGGCGTAGTGGACGACGGCGTCGTAGGCGGAGCCGTGGGTCAGGTCGAGCTCCGGGTCGTCGAGGTCGGCGTCGGTCGGGGGGGCCGCGAGGGCGGAATACACCTGCCCGGCGTCGGTGAGGTCGACCCTCAGGTCGGTGACGTCGGGGTGTCGGAGCGGGGTGAGGTCGGCGTTGGTGACGTGGTGGCCCTGGCTGGCGAGGAAGGGGGCCACGTGGTGACCGGCCTTGCCGCTGCCGCCGGTGAAGAAGATGCGCATGGTCAGAGGCTGGCACTGCCGTGCCTCCCGCGCGCACGAACCCCGGCCAACGGCGTCACGCGCCCGGGGGAGCGCGCGGCCACCGGTCGCGCGGGTGGTGACGGGCGCGGGTGGTGACGGGCCGCCCCCGCACCGGGAACGGTCAGGGTGCCCGTTCGGCGTTGCAGCGCCCGCACGCGGCCACCTCGTTCTCCAGCCAGGACGGCCCGCCCTCGATCCTCGGCACCAGGTGCTCGGTGGTTGGGCGGACCAGGTGGTCGAAGGTGCGCCCGCACCACACGCACGGGGGGCCGTCGATGGCCAGGGCAGCGGCGATCCGGGCCGCCCGACCGGGCTGGGTGGGCACGGGCTCAGCCCGGCCGCACGGGACGGTCAGTGGGCGTGGGCGTGGGCGTGGGCGTGGGTCTGGTGCTCGGGGTCGGCGACGGCCGGGCGCGGGCCGTCGCTGCCCTCGGCGAGGCCGGTCGACGTCGGGTGCGCTCAGCTCTGCAGGCCGGCCGTGATCTCGGCCAGCGCGTCGTCGAGGCCGACGGAGGCCGACCAGCCCCATCCCTGCGCGCGATCGGTGAGCAGGGTCCCCGTCCAGGCCGGGCCGTCCTGCCACACGGGGTCCACGCCCAGCGCCCCGGTCACCGTCTCCACGTACGCGCGCATCCGCGCCGGCGGCGCGGCGACGTTGACGGCCGTGCAGCCGCCCCCCACCGGGCCCTGCTCGGGATCGGTGCCGGCGGCCACCGCGCCCGTGGCCACGTCCGCGGCGAGGGCGGCGATGTCGTCCACGTGCACCCAGGCGAAGGTCTGCTCCGCCACCGCACCCCGGGCCTTCTCGTCCTCGCGCATCGCCCTCGGACGCAGCGTGTTCCACACCGAGGTCTCGCCGGGGCCGAGGATCATCGGCGGGCGCAGCAGCACGGTGGTGAGCCCGTCGACGCCGGCCAGCGCCGCCTCGGCGTCCCGCTTGGTCACCGGGTAGTCCCCGGCGTCGTCGCCCACCAGTACACCCGCCTCGCCCACGTCACCGGTGCCGGGGGAGCGGTCGTAGACCGCGGCGGTGGAGACGTGCACCAGGCGGTCCACCCCGGCAACCGCTGCGGCCCGGGCGAGGGCGGCGGTGCCCTCCACCCCCACCCGCTGCTGGGTGGCCCGGTCGCTGCCCATCGGGTGCACCGTGGTGACGACGGCGCGCGCCCCGCGGACCACCGCCGCCGCGACGTCGGGGTCTGCCACGTCGCCGACGACCTCCTGCACCCCGGGGAGCTGCGGGGCCGTGCCCGCCCGGCGCACGACGGCCCGGACGGTGGCCCCCCAATCGGCCAGGACGGCGCACACCCGGGCGCCAACGAGGCCGTTGGCCCCGGTGACGACGACGAGCACAGGACGGTCAGCAGCAGCGGGGTCGGCGGTCACCAGACCACCTTGTCCCTGGCGGCGGGCGGGCGCCACACGTCCACCCGGTGAGCAGGGTCCGGGCCGTCGGGGGAGGAGCGGGAGAGCCCGTCCGGGTCGAGGGTCGCTCCCGGTCCGGTTACGCGTCTGGGTCTGCCTGCCGTGGCGCGAGGCGCAGGTGCGCGCGCTCACCTTGCTTGCCGAACAACCCGAGGAACTCCACCGACCGGTCGTCGTCCGCGCTGCCCATCCAGTGTGGGGTGCGGGTGTCGAACTCGGCGGCCTCCCCAGGGACGAGGACGACCTCGCGCTGGCCGAGCAGCAGCCGCAGCCGGCCGTCGAGGACGTACAGCCACTCGTAGCCCTCGTGGGTGCGCAGCTCCTGCTGACCGCGGCCCGGCGGCAGGATGAGCTTGTGGGCCTGCAGGCCTCCGGCGCGGCGGCTCAGCGGCACCATCGTCATGCCGTTCCGGGTCACCGGTCGCAGGTGCACCCGCGGGTCACCGGTCTCGGGCGCCCCGACGAGGTCGTCGAGGGGCACCTGGTGCGCCCGGGCCAGCGGCAGCAGCAGCTCCAGGGTCGCCCGACGCTGCCCGGACTCGAGCCGGGAGAGCGTGCTCACGGAGATGCCCGTGGTGACCGACAACTCGGCGAGGGTCACCCCCTGGCGCTGCCGCAGGGCCCGCAGCCGTGGCCCCACCCCGTCGAGGTGACCCTGCTCCGCACCGACCTCGTCTCCGCCTTCCCCACCGGCTCCTACGACCTCGTCAGCATGCAGTTCCTGCACTCGAAGGAGGAGGTCTCGCCCGGAGCCGCCCTGCTGCGCCGGGCCGCCTCCGTCGTCGCCCCGGGCGGGCTGCTGCTGGTCGTCGGGCACGAGGGGACCCCGGACTTCGTGGACGCGCACGGGCACGCCATCGAGCACGAGCTGCCGCCGACGCTGCCCACCCTGGCCGAGATCCGCGAGCCCCTCGAGCAGCCCGGGTGGGAGGTGCTCAAGGCCGAGCGCTGGTCGCACGACCACGCGTTCCCGGACGGCAGCGACGGCCACTGCGGGAACGTCACGGTCCTCGTCCGGCGGTCCTGAGCCCGCCCCCCGGGCCGGGGTGCGGGTGATTCACTCCCACCTCCTTGAGCACTCACGGGCATCGGACGTGTCCCGCACCGCGGTCGTCCGGCCCTAGTCGGCAGGTGGATCGTCAGCCGCCCCCGCCGCCTGGTCGGTCGTCCCGAGCCGGACCAGCGAGGGGGTGCGGTCCGGGCGGGGGAGGAGCATGATCATCCACATGCCGGTCGCTGACCGGCGCGGACGTCTGTCGCGTCGGTGAGCTGCGAGCCGGACCTGGGGACGGTGCGGCCGCCGCCCCCCTCAGGGACGCTGCTCGGCGAGTCCACGAAGGTTCCCGTGACCGCACCGCGCCCCCCGGCCCCCGGGGCGTCGACACCGCCCGAACCGACCCTGGGTGCCGACGCTGCGGCCGACGGACCTGGTCTCACCCAGGTCGTGCTGACCGAAGTCATCCGCACCACGGCGCCCCAGCTCTCCCCGGCCGGTCTGCCAACCACCGACGACGACTTCCATGAGGCGTTCGACGGCGCTGCCGGGATCGGGCTGACCGACCTCGACGGTCGCCTGCTGCAGGTAAACCCGCCGCTGCGCAGGCTGCTCGACCGCCCGGCGCCGCGGGTCGATCCGGTTGCGGCCGTGACCGCCACCGACGCGTCCGACGCCGCCGGGTCTGCCCTCGTCGTCACGCAGGGGTCGCTGGACGCCCTGGTCTGCGGCGGGCGCACGTCGGTGGGTTCCGCATCGACCGAGGGGCACCGGGCGGGGAGCACGGTGCACGTGCTGGTGTCGGTGACCGACGTGCTCGACGAACACGGGTCGCCGTCGCACCTGGTGGTGCGGGTCGACGACGTCGCCGACTACGTCCGGCACACCGACTAGCGGGCTCACCGAGTCCTCCACGACCCGTTGACCGGGCTGCCGAACCGCGTGTTGCTCCTGGACCGCCTCAACCACGAGGTGCTTCGCCAGCAGAGGTCCGGGCAGCCGGTGGCGGTGCTGTACCTCGACGTCGACGAGCTCAAGACGATCAACGACACCCAGGGCCACGCGGTCGGCGACACGGTGCTGATGGCCGTCGGTGACCGCCTGGCGATGCTGCTGCGCCCGGGGACACCGCGGCCCGCCTGAGCGGGGACGAGTTCGCCGTCCTCTGCGAGGGGGCCGACACCACCACCGCCGGCGAGGTGGCCGAGCGGATCCGTCGGGCGCTGGGGGTGCCCGTGCCCACCGCCACCGGCAACGTCGCCATCACTGTGTTCGTCGGGGCAGCGAGCACCGCGGACCACCCCGGCCTCGACGCCCGTGCGCTCCTCGACGTCGCGGACGCGGCGATGTACCAGGTCAAGCGCCTCCGCCGCCGGGAACGCTCGCTGCCCGACCCGGTGCCGGAGCGGAGCTCCGGGACGGCGTGGCTGGCACAGGTCCGGTCGGTCTACCAGCCGATCGTCGACCTCGACACCCGTGTCGTGATCGGCTACGAGGCCCTGGCCCGGGGGCCCCAGGGCACGGCGCTGCGCACGCCGGAGGCGCTGTTCGCGGCCGCACGGGCCCAGGGCTTGGTGGCCGACCTCGACTGGGTGTGCCGTCTCGCGGCGCTGAGCGGTGCGGTGCACGCGCAGCTCCCGTCCACCCCGGACCTCTACGTCAACGCCGAGCCCGAGGCGCTGCACGCGGCCCCCCGAGCGGCGCCACGGCGGTGCTGGTCCGGGCGGCGGGCCTGTCGGTGATCATGGAGATCACCGAGCGGGACCTCACCAGCGACCCGGCCGGGTTGCTGCGGGCCGCCGACCAGGCCCGCGGCCGGGGGTGGCGCATCGCCGTGGACGACGTGGGTGCGAACCGCGCCAGCCTGGCGCTGCTGCCGTTCCTGCACCCGGACGTGATCAAGCTCGACCTGAGGCTCGTCCAGGCCCACACCACCGTCGACGTCGCCGAGATCATCACCGCCGTCAACGCCCAGGCCGAGCGGACCGGAGCCCTCGTCCTCGCCGAGGGCATCGAGACCGAGGAGCAGGCCCAGCTGGCCCTCATGATGGGAGCCCCGGCTGGGGCAGGGGTGGTTGTTCGGCCGGCCGGCGCCCCTGCCGTCCGTGTTCCCCGTGCGACCCGCGCAGCTGGCGGTCGCCGTGGCCTCCAGGACCTCCGGTCGCCGCTTCGAGCCGGAGCAACCACCACACCTCGTCGGAGTGTCGACCCCCTCCCAGCTTGTGGCGGCCGGGACCGAGATCCGCAGGGCCACCAAGCCGCTGCTGCTCGCGATCAGCCAACAGCTCGAGCGCCAGGCGCTGAGCCTCGGGGCCGGCGCCGTGGTCCTCACCACCCTGCAGCACGACCGGTTCCTGACGCGCGCGACCCGGGAGCGCTACGCCGCGCTCGCGCGCTCGGCGGCCTACGTCGCAGTGTTCGGGGTGGGAGTGACCGGCAACCCGGTAGACGGGTCCGCAGCGTGGAGCTCGCCGCGCAGGAGGACATCTCCCTCGGGTGGTCGGTGGTCGTCGTCGGGCCCTACTTCACGGGAGCGATGCTCGCTCGCTCGCTCGGCGACAGCGGTGACGACAGCGCACGGCGCTTCGACTACCGGGTGACCTACGACCGGACCCTGGTCCTCGCGGCGGCCACCGTGCTCATGCGGCGCATACCCAGCCCTGCACCCCCGACGACGTGACCCGCCGGGCCAGGCAGGACCCGTCCGGCCGGGCCTGTGGGTGGTGCCCGTAAAAGCTGGCGAGCTCGTCCTCGTGACCTCCGGCACTACCCCGGGCCGGCGCGTCGCCCGCAGTCACGGTCGGTGGAACGACACCAGGCACAGATCGACCCGTCCGCGGCCCGCACCGTGCTGGCCGACCTGGAGCTCGGTACCGGCGCAGGGCCCCGGCAAAGTCGGTCAACAGGCCTGTGACCTGCGCTTCTGTTGTGGTGTGACGGGTGTGTCGCATGGGGCGGGTGTGGTCCATCGGGCTTGAGTAGTGGTTCTCACATGACCGCTCACGCTGAGGACCACACCCACCGATGTCATCGTCTCGCACCACCGCGTCTGCCGCACCCACCCGCACCGGATCTGATCTGTTGATGCTGCTGGGCCGGGTGCCCGATCCGCGGGATCCCCGCGGGGTCCGTCACCGGTTGTCGGTGCTGCTGGCGCTCGGGTTGGCCGCAGTGCTGGGCGGGGCCCGATCGTTCGTCGCGATCGGGGAGTGGGTCGCCGAGACCCCCCGTCGAGCTGCTCGCCGAGCTGGGATCCTCACGCCCGGGCCGGCCGAGTGAGTCCGCGATCCGGCGGGCGTTCACCCGAGTCGACGCCGACATCCTCGACGCGGTCATCGGGGCGTTCTGCTGGACCCGCACCCAGGTGGTGGGCGGTCGTCGGGTCATCGCCCTGGATGGCAAGACCGTCCGTGGTGCCCGGACCCCGACCACGGTGGCACCGCACCTGATCGCGGCGTTCGACCACACCGCCGGCACCGTCCTCGGACACGTCGCGACCGCCGCCAAGAGCAACGAGATCCCCGCCGTGCGTGGGCTTCTCTGCCTGTTCGACCTGCAGGACGTGGTGGTGACCGTCGATGCGATGCACACCCAGACCGACACCGCGGAGCTGATCGTCGCCGCCGGCGGGGACTACGTGTTCACCGTGAAGTCCAACCAGCCGAGCCTGCACGCGGCGTGCAAGAACCTGCCCTGGGCCAAGGTGCAGTCCCACAGTGCGGTGAGCGTCGGGCACGGGCGGCGGGCCCGACGCACCATCAAGGTTCTCGCGGCCCCTGTCTGGGTCACCTTCGCCCACGCCACCCAGATCGCCCAGATCCGCCGCACCACCACCCGACGTGGCCGCCGCAGCATCGAGGTCATCTACGTCATCACCTCCGCCGACCACCGAATGGCCCCGCCCGCCACACTGGCGTCCTGGGTCCGCCGGCACTGGGGCATCGAGAACTCCCTGCACTGGGTCCGCGACGTCACCTTCGACGAAGACCGATCCCAGGTCCGCACCGGCAACGCACCCCGCGTGATGGCCACCCTGCGCAGCACCACGATCAGCCTGCTCCGCCTCGCCGGATGGACCACCATCGCCGCCGCCCTACGACACCACGCCCGCGACCCCCACCGGACCATCACACTCCTGCTGACCTGCTGAAACACGACTTTGCCGGGGCCCTGGGTACCGGCGCGGCGGCCCTCCTCTGCGGTTCGCTGCTGGTCGTGCGGCCTGACGGTGCGCTTCTCGGGCTGCCCCGGGTGCTGCCCGGTCGGAGCCCTGTAGCCAGGGGATCGTAGTGGGCATCACGGTTAGCCCTACTGCCGCTGCAGTTGTCGCCGTGATCGTGACGGTGCCGCCCCGCCTCGGTTGGCACGTGTCCGTCATCCGAAGGGCGTGACCGCCGGGAGGGCGATGGTGCGGGGCGCGTTGCGGAGGCTGCCGGGCTTGGGTGCTCGGCTGTGTGGCTGGAGGTAGCCCTCAGGGAAGGCGATCTTCCCCCAGTGGGGGTCGGTGGTGTTGGGGGTGCGCCGGCAGGTGGAACAGAGCACCCCGTAGCCGCTGGCGGCGACCTCGGGGAGCAGGACGGCGCGGTCGCAGACCCCTGCGCAGCGGGGGTGGGGGCAGGGAATGAGCTGGAGGCCGGGGGTGTCCCCGGTCGTGGTGGCGAGGAGGTATCGGGGGCGGGTGAACCCGCCGGTGTAGGGCACGCGGGGCACCGCGAGGTGTCGGGTCTGGCGGACCCCCAGACCCGTGAGGAGCCCGGCTTCCTGCTCGCTGATGACTGTGCCGGGGCGACGGTGGGTGAGGGTGGCGAGCAGGCGGTGGGTTTGGGTGATGTTGTCGGGGACGGCGGCGTCGCCCCAGGACAGCTCGGGGTCGGTGTAGACGGCGGTGATGTGGGCGCGGAGGTGGTCGGGGAGCTGGTCGGCCAGCCTGTTGGGGGTCCCGGTGACGGCGGCGTGCACGGCTGCGGGGACCTGGGGGTGGGGGTGGTCGATGAGGGCGTTCTTGGCTCCGCGCGAGGTGATGCCGTGCTCACGCAGCCAGGGCATGAGCTCGATGGTGATGAGGGCTCGTCGGGTGGTGGGGATCTTGACGGTGACGTTGGCGAGGTCGACGCCCTCGGCGAGGACCTGCTGGGCGACGGTGTCCTTGGTCGACAGTGTTGATCCGGGACGGATGTTGCGGACGGTGCCGGTGAGCTGGTGCTCGCTGGTGTCGCTGCTGGCCAGCGGGAGGCGAAGCAGGACCTGGTAGGCGAGGGTGCCGGTTCCGATGCCGGTGAACTGCCAGCCGGTGAGGACGTCGGCGCAGGTGCGACGGGTGGTGGGGGCGCCCCGTCCGTTGGCGGTGCTGGCTCGGCGGAGGGTGGCGACGAGGTAGGCGGCGATGGTGAGGTCCAGGGTGTCGTCGTCGGGTTGCTGCTCGGTGGGGGTGTCCAGCTGGTCGAGCTCGACCTGGGCTGCTGCGGCGGTGTGTCGGTGTGCGTCTGCGGTGGTGACGCAGGCCCGGGACTGTTGGTCGTAGAGGTCGAAGGCATCCATGTCCCCGCGGGCGGCCATGGCACCGGCGGCGACGCGGAGTCCTTGGGCCTCGGCGTCGCTGGCAGTGGCGTCCTGCTGGGCGGTGTGCAGCCGGGCGAGGGCCTTGGTGCGGCGGGTGTGAAGCCTGGCCTGCAGGTCGGTGTCGGCCCGGACCACGGGGGCCGGGGCGGTGAGGGTGGGGTCGAGCAGGCCGGTGGTGACGAGGGTGTCGATCTGGTTGCTGACGTCGGCGCACAGGTCGGCGAGGGTGAACGTCGCCCGGACACTGTCGGCCCGCGCGTTGGTCCACCCGCGGCGAACCCCGGAGGCGGTGAGGGCCTCCGAGGCGGGCCGGGACAGGATCACGCAGGTGGACTTGCCGCTGTTGTGCTGACGCGGCGCGACAGCGAGCTGCACGGCCACCCCGGTGTCGTCGCGGGTCAGCCACTCCCCAAAGTCGCTCAAGACGCGGTCGTCGGGGCGGGTGTGGACCGGGCCGGCCTTGCTGCGCGGTGCCTGGGTCTCGCCGATCAGGCGCTGCCGGGATGCGTCGAGCTCAGCCACCGTCAGTCCCCATCGTGGCACGGGCAGCCCGGTCGTTGGGTCGACGGGGAACCCCCATCCCAGGTCGAGGTCGAAGTGGCCGGTGGGGTCGTGGGCGTCGAGGTAGGTCGGGGTCAGGCCGGCGACCTGCACGCCGCGTTGACGGAGGTCGTTGTTGACCCGGTACGGGTAGACCCCGCTCGCCATCAGGGTGTGCTTGCCCAGGTACAGCTCCAGCTCGGTCGAGGGCTTGCGGTTGCGGACGACGAAGAAGCCTTTGGTGGCCTCGAGCAGGGTCTGCGGGGTGTCGGCGATGTGGGCGTAGGTCTGTCCCAGCGGGGTCCTGGTGCCGCGTCGGGGCACGTTGTGCTCGGCCAGGTACGCGCCGATCGTGGTGTAGCTCTGGCCTGCGGCGTGCAGCTGCCACCCGCCCCGCACCACCGGTACCTGCGCCCAGTCGACCTCCGGTCGCAGCGCACCGTTCACCCGCACCGGCCGCCCGGACGGACCTTGCACGTGGCGCCACCCCGGGGGCATCTGCTGCTCGGACATGGGGGCCCCGCCCGCCATCAGGTGTTCCAGGCGCCCCCCGGCGAGGGCCTTGCGTCGGGTGGTGTCGTCCTCCTGGGCCATCCCACCGAGCAGGCCCAGGAGCATCCCGTCGTTGGCTGGGTTGTACGTGGTTGTCCCGAACTGCAGGTGAGCGCCGGTCTCCCGAAATCGGCGGAGGAGGCTAGCCCAGTTGGCGCTGTCGCGTCCCGCCCGTCGGGGGTCGTCGGCCCACCGGAACAGTGTCACCGAGGCTGCGTAGTGGGCGGCGAGGGCCAGGACCAGGATGGTGAAGGCGTTCTCGTCGTCGCCGTCGGCCCGCTGGATCTGGCGGGTCACGGCCCCGGTGGTGAGCCGGCAGAACAACGTGCTCCCGACGAGGACCAGGTGCCCGACCTGGTCGCGGGACTTCGCGTTGGGGTGGATGTCGCGCAGCGACAGGCCCACGATGGGACAGCCCCCGTGCTGGGTGGTCACCCCGGGGACGAACGCCGCGGCGGGCAGCTCGAGGTAGTGGAGTGTGTCGGGGTCCCCCGAGGTGGCCAAGGTTCGGGTGCTGCGCCCGACCTGGGAGGCGATGCCCCCCTCTTCGGCGACGGAGTACCGGTCGATGTGCACCACGATGGGGGCCCCGACGGGGAGCTTCGCGGCCAGGCCTGAGTAGACCTTGGTGACGGGGTGGAACGTGGGCTGCGGCACGGGGACCTCCAGATCGATGCGGACCTGGCCGACCGTGCCGACCGGCGGCTGCCCGGCAGTCATCCGCCCCGCAGCGGGGCGCCTCGAGCCTCAGATCGGTCGCTGACCTCGGTGTTCAGGGTTGTCGGGTCCGCTGCAGCGACGCGCATTGAGCGAAACCCATCGCCGTTACTGCATCGGGTGGACAACCCTGGACACCGTGGTGACGGGGACCCAGATCGGCTCCGAGGCTCGGGGGTCTACGGCCGCGAGGTCGTCGCGGTCGAGTGCCATCAGCATCTCGACGTGCTGCAGGTAGGAAGCCAGGGCGGGGGAGGGGAGCAGGGTCGGCGGCGCAATGGTGGGGGTCATCTCCCGACCGCTTCGCGCGGACCCGCGCGGGGCAAGACGCGTCGTGCGCGACGTGCTGTGTGGTGCCCGGTCCTGTCCTGGCGACCGGAATCCACCGAGACGAGCGGGGGCCTGAACGGCCCGACCACGCTGGTGGGCGCGCTGGCGGGGCCCTGCGCAGTCCGGCTTCCCCGGGTGCACACGACGCAGTCGCACAGGACCCAGTGCCCGGGGTGCCTACGGCCGTGGCAGGGGCGTCAGTGCGTCAGCGCCCCCCGTGTCGGAGTGGGGTCGACGCCCACCAGTTCGACGCCCGCCAGCTCGGCAGCCGCACCCCGAACGTCGATCGCCACCACGCCGGCACCACCGCCCGCATGTTGACCGGTGGTGGTGCCGTTGTGGGGCGAGTTCACAGCAGGTCGTGGAGCTCGGGTGGGATGGCGTCGAGGGCGGCCAGGCGTACGGCGGTCACGGCGGCGATCCAGGCCTCCGCCGCGGCCCAGGTGCTGGGGCCGTCGTGCAGCAGCTCGACGGCGTGGCTGGCCAGTGAGGCCTGGGCCACGGCCATCAGCACGGGTCGGTGGGCGCTGGCGGTGCAGACGATGGTCACGACAGGCGAGGAGTGCAGGCTGCTCATGGTCAGCACCGTGCCCGCGGCGACCGGTGGGGCACGGTGCTCAGTGGGGACCCGGCGCCTCCGGTGATGCCACGGGCCGCCAATCGTCTTTCAGCATGTCGGTGCGGCCCTTGACACCACCGCGGAACACCAGATGCGGTGAGAGCGAGATGTCGGTGGCGCCTGCGCGACCGTGCGGGGCCCGGCGGATGACGTCGAGCCTTTCCAGGGTGGCCAGGGCGCGGCTGACGGCGGAGCGGTCGTGTCCCAGCTCGTCGGCGATGGTGCTCGCGTAGGTGGTGGCCTGGTTGCCGTAGCCGGCGGTGGCGATGAGGTGCAGCAGCACGCGCAGCTCCACGCGGGTGAGGTCCCGTCCCTCGTCGGCGAGGAAGCGGGCGAGCGCGTCGGTGAAGACGAGGCTGAACCCGTCGCGGTGCCGCGGGCGGACCGGGACCGCGACGAGCCTGATCTCGCCGGTGTCGACGTCCTGCATCTTCATGGTCATGTGTGCTCCTCGCGGTCCGGGCTCGTGGTGGGGTGCGAAGCACTGGTCCGGGGCCGTGTCGTCTGCGCAACGAGGTGTGGCGAGCTCACACACCTGGAGTCCGCTGACCTGCGGCGCAGCGGGTTCCCCCTTCTACGCTCTGCGCCGCAGGACGGGCCTCGCGGGCTCGGCGGCGGCCTGCGGCCGCACGGGGGACGGGGTGCCCGACCCCGCGGGGGCACCGGTAGGCCAGCTCGGACGGGGCGTGCTCCCGCCGGCCCGGTGGTGGCCGCGTCGCACCTGGGACGCCGGCGACGGTGGGGTGTGGCTCGGGTTGTCTGGTGCCAGCGAGGCGAGGGTCGCGGGGGCCCCCCGCCGCGGGGGGGGGGCCCCC
>JAYTHS010000300.1:0-1202 GCA_043732345.1 Frankiales bacterium
GCGATCGAGGCCGAGACCGTGCGGGTGGTCGCCCGTCGGGGGCCAAACGTCATCGCGCAGAACCGCAACGGGCTGGTCCTGGCGGCCGCGGGGGTCGACGCCAGCAACGTCCGGCCCGACGAGATCGCACTGCTGCCGCTGGACCCGGATGCGAGCGCCCGGGATCTGCGGCAGCGGCTGCTGGAGCTGACAGGGCGGCGGGTCGCCGTGGTCGTCAGCGACACCCTGGGCCGCCCCTGGCGGGTCGGCCAGGTCGACCTGGCCATCGGGTCCGCGGGCCTGTCACCCGTGCGGGACGCCCGGGGGACCCAGGACACGTACGGCGCGGTCCTCGAGGTGACCGAGATCGCTGTCGCCGACGAGCTCGCGTCGGCTGCCGAGCTGGTCAAGGGCAAGGCGGACGGCATCGCGGCAGCGATCGTGCGGGGGTTGGTGCTCGCGGACGACGGCCGGGGCGCCCAAGCCATGGTGCGCCCGGCCGAGAACGACTGGTTCTCGCTGGGCACCTCGGAGGCCCACCGCGGGACGGTGGCCCTGCGGCGCACGGTCCGGGAGTTCACCGACGAGCCGGTCGACCTCGACGCGGTCAGGAACGCAGTCGTCGCTGCACTGACTGCCCCTGCGCCGCACCACAGCACGCCGTTCCGGTTCGTGCTGCTGGGCGAGCGACGGGAGCGGCTGCTCGAGGCGATGGGCGAGCGGTGGACCCGCGACCTGCGCGCCGACGGCTTCGACGAGGCCGCCGTGGCTCGCCGCCTGCGTCGGGGGGACGTCCTGCACCGGGCCCCCGTCCTGGTGCTGCCCTTCATGGTCCGGGACCAGGCGCACATCTACCCCGACCCCGTGCGCCGCGCCGCCGAAGAGCGGATGTTCACCGCTGCCGGGGGAGCAGCCGTGCAGAACCTGCTCGTCCAGCTCGCCGCCGAGGGCCTGAGCAGCGCCTGGGTCAGCAGCACGTTCTTCTGCCCCGACGTCGTCCGGGACGTCCTGGAGCTGCCGGAGGACTGGGAGCCGCTGGGCTCGGTTGCGGTCGGCCACCCGCTACAGCCGAGCCCGGAGCGTCCCATCCTCGACCTGGGGGAGTTCCTGCTCCGGCGGTAGTCGCAGCCCTGGTCCCGCGGGTGCCCTCTGTGAGGACGACGAACCTGACGCAGCCGCCCACGGCGTCCCCCCGACGGGCGCGAGTCGGGGTGCGTGACGAG
>JAYTHS010000301.1:0-1199 GCA_043732345.1 Frankiales bacterium
GGACGATTTGGGCCGCACCGCCACCGTGGCGGCGTCCACGAGGAGGCACACATCATGGGATTCGCCGACGCTGTCAAGTCCGGGTTCAGCCAGTACGCCAACTTCTCGGGCCGCGCCCGACGCTCCGAGTTCTGGAACTTCATTCTGGCCTACCTCGCTTCCGTGATCGTCGCCGGTATCATTTCGGCGGCCAGCTCTCTGGTGGGCGGGTTGCTCATGCTGATCGCCGTCGTGGCCTTCGTCGTGCCGGCCCTCGCCCTCAACACCCGGCGGCTGCACGACACCGGCCGGTCGGGCTGGTGGCAGCTCATCTCCATCGTGGCGATCTTCTTCTACGCGGAGGACAGCCACGGCGACAACCAGTACGGCCCGTCTCCGAAGGCGGTCGCCGGGGTGAAGGCACCGGTGGTCGGCTGACCGGGCGCGTCATCCTCGACGGCCATCGCGAGCACCAGGTCCGGTGGCCGTTGTGTGTCACGGGTTCGACACGACGCTGGCGGCGGCCGGCAGCACGGACACCAGCTGCGCCCACGGCCGCGGCGCAGCCATCGACGCCCGCACCCCGTCGTGCCAGGGTGAGCCATGACTGAGCCCCTCGACCGCGTCGCCGCGCTGTTCGACCGCGCGGCGGACACCTACGACGCGGTGGGCGTGGACTGGTTCACCCCCATCGCGCCTGGCTTGGTGCGCGAGCTCGCGCCCGCAACCGGCGAGCGCGCACTCGACATCGGGTGCGGCCGCGGGGCGGCAACGTTGCCGCTGGCCCACGGCGTCGGTCCGGGCGGCCGCGTGCTCGGCATCGACCTCGCTCCTCGCATGGTTGCCGCCACCGCGGCCGACGTCGCACACCTGCCCCAGGTGGAGCTCCGGGTGGCCGACGCCCGCTCCCCCGAGCTGCCACTGGCCTCGTTCGACGTGGTCGCGTCGTCCTTGGTGCTGTTCTTCCTGTCGGAGCCGCTGGACGCCCTGCGCGCGTGGACGGCGCTGCTGAAGCCCGGCGGACGGCTCGGGATCGCGACGTTCGGGTCGACGGGGTCCCTGCTGGAGGAGGTCGACCAGCTCTTCGTGCCGCACCTGCCGCCCGCGATGCTCGACGCCCGCACCTCCGGCCGGCGGGGGCCGTTCACGTCCGACGAGGGTGTCGAGGAGCTGTTCACCGCCGCCGGGTTGCTGGACGTCCGCACCGTGCACCTGGCGCT
>JAYTHS010000302.1:0-4310 GCA_043732345.1 Frankiales bacterium
CCAGACTCCGGCGCCCGAGGCGGCGGCGCCCCAGGTGGCGGTGCGCCCCAGACTCCGGCGCCCCAGGTGGCGGAGCGCCCCCGATGGCGGGGGCCCTCAGACGGTCGTGGCCTCGTGGACGTGGTCGACGATGCGCGCCAGCACGTCCGGGTCCGTCTCGGGCAGCACCCCGTGGCCCAGGTTGAAGATGTGCCCCTCCGCGGTGCGGGCCTGCTCCAGCACCCGGGTGGTCATCTCGCGGACGACGGGGGTCGGCGCGAAGACCAGCGTGGGGTCCAGATTCCCCTGGACCGCCTTGCCGGGGCCGACCCGGCGGACGGCCTCGTCCAGCGGCACCCGGAAGTCGACCCCGACCACATCGGCGCCGGCCGCGCCCATGTCGTGGAGCAGCTCGCCGGTGCCGACCCCGAAGTGGATCCGCGGTACGTCGGGGTGAGACTCGCCGACCCCCGCCAGGATGCGCGCCGAGTGCGGCTGGACGAAGGTCCGGTAGTCCTGCGCCGGCAGCACCCCCACCCAGGAGTCGAACAGCTGGACCGCGGAGGCGCCCGCGTCGGCCTGCACCCGCAGGAACGCCAGGGTGATGTCGGCCAGCCGCTCCATGAGCACGTGCCACAGGACGGGGTCGCCATACATCAGGGCCTTGGTACGGCGCTGGTCCTTGCTCGGGCCGCCCTCGACGAGGTACGACGCGAGGGTGAACGGCGCACCGGCGAACCCGATGAGCGGCGTCGTCCCGAGCTCGCCAACGAGCTGCTGCACGGCCTGGGTCACCTGGGGGAGCCCCTCGAGCAGCGGCGGGAGGTCGGCGGCGGTCCGGAACGGCTGCGCCATGACCGGGCCGACCCCGGCCACGATGTCCAGGTCGACCCCGACGGCCTTGAGCGGGACGACGATGTCGCTGAAGAAGATCGCCGCGTCGACGGCGAAGCGGCGGACCGGCTGCAGCGTGATCTCCGTGACCATGTCCGGGCGAAAGCAGCTCTCGAGCATGCCGGTGCCCTCGCGCAGCGCGCGGTACTCCGGCAGGGCCCGCCCTGCCTGGCGCATGAACCAGACCGGGGTGTGCTGTACGGGCTGGCGCCGGCAGGCCCGCAGGAACGCGGACCCGGCCAGGCTGTCGGGGGGGCTCTGCTGGGTGCTCATCACCGCAGATGCTCCCACGTCGGCGTTTCTGCGCGGTTCTGTCGGACCCCCGTGGCACGGTCGAGGCATGACCGAGTCGTACTGCCCCGAGTGCCAGCAGCAGCAGCTCTTCGAGACCCCGCCCTGCCAGGACGGCCACGACGACTGCGTCGACCTCATGTGCGTCGAGTGCGGCCACGCCATGACGTCGTACGCCGTGCTGCTCACCGAGGACGTCGTCCTGGTATCGGCCGCCTGAGTCTGCTGGGCCCTCAGCCAGCAGCCAGCAGCACGACCCCGGCCAGCGCCGTGCCGACCCCGGCGAGCTGGATGGGCCGCAGTCTCTCGTGGTGCAGCTGCCGGGCCAGCAGCACCGTCATCACCGGGTAGACCGAGCCGAGCACGGCCACCACGCTGAGCAGGCCGCCCTGAGATGCCACGCCGTATGCCGCGTTGGCCAGGACGTCGCCGAGCCCGATCGCGGCGAGCACCGGCAGGTCGCGCCCGCTGACCGGCAGCCGCCAGCTGCGGGTGAGTACGAGCAGGACGGTCAGCAGCAGGACCGACGAGATCCGCATGACCGTCAGCACCAGCAGCACCCTGACGACGCCACCTCCCCTGCTGCCCTGCGCGACCAGCACGAGGGCGGTCCCGAAGCCGAGGGCGGACATCGCCGACAGCAGCAGCGGCCGGGCTCCCGCCGCGCCCGAGAGCTCCGGGCCGCTGGCCAGGACCACCCCGACGACCGCGGCGGCGATGCCGGCGACCTGCAGCGTCCCCGGCGCCTCGCCCCGCGCCAGCCCGACCACGACCGGGACGACGACCCCGAGCGAGGCGATGGGCGCGACCACCCCCATGGTCCCCGTGGCGAGCGCCCGGTAGAACGCTGCCAGCGAGACACACCCGACCATGCCCGCAGCGATCCCCGGGACGACGTACGACGTGCCGTCGCCGCCCACCAGCACGGCGATCGGGGCGAGGGCAAGCAGGGCGACGAGCTGCGAGAGCCCCACGACGACCGGACCGGGGATCCGCCGGGTCGCGGTGCCCCCAAGGAAGTCCGAGGTCCCCCAGATCAGGCTGGAGAGCAGGGCGAGGAACGCGGGCACCCGACACCTTAGGCACGGCACCGGGAGACGGCGTTGGGGACGGCGCGGCGTCGGGGACGGCGGTGCCCACGGCTCTACGGTGAGAATGTGACCGTGCCGCTGGAACCGAGCCCGGTGCCTGCGGTCTTTGGCACCGCCGTTGCGGGGCTGCGCGCCGCCCTGCGTGGCGAGCAGCGGCCGGGAGTGCTTGTGCTGCAGGAGATCCCGGCACCCCGCCGGCTGGCTCCCCATGCTGTGGCCTTCTCCGCGGACGTGCTGCGGGCCGACGAGGAGGTCGGCAGCGGGCGGTTCGTCGTCCTGCACGACCCGGCGGGGCAGGATGGCTGGCAGGGCGATACCCGGGTCGTCGCTTTCGTCTCCGCCGACGTGGAGCCGGAGATGGCCGTCGACCCCTCCCTGGCGGCGGTCGGCTGGAGCTGGCTGGTCGACGCGCTCGCCGACCGGGGTGCCCGGCACACGGCCGCCGGCGGCACCGTGACGCGGACCGCGTCGCTGCGGTTCGGCGCCGTCCAGGAACCGGACGAGACCAACGAGGTCGAGGTCCGGGCCTCGTGGACACCGCTGCCGGGCGACGACGGGGCACTGAACCTCGCCGTCCACCTGCAGGCGTGGTGCGACCTGCTCGGGGCGACCTCCGGCCTGCCGCCGGTCGGCGTGACGCGGCTGCACCACCGCTGAGCCGACCGGACGCTGATCCCACCGGGCGCTGAACCCACCGGACGCTGAACCGACCGGGCGCTGAACCGACCGGGCGCTGAGCCGACCGGGCGCTAGAGCGGCTGGCGGGTGCGGCGGTCGCTGTGCCGGCGCTGCCGCTCGGCGACCGACGGTGCGGGGGCGAGGTGCTCGACCAGCGGGCTGACCGACTCACAGGGCCGGGGCAGGCGCAGGCTCAGGGTCGTCCCGTGTCCACGCAGGCTCGTGACGTCGAGGCAGCCGCCGGACAGCCGGGCCCGCTCCCGCAGCAGCCCGAGGCCGACGTGCCGGCCGCGGTCGGGGCGTACGGCGGTGGGGTCAAAGCCGGGCCCGAGGTCGCAGACGGTCGCCAGCACGTGGTCCTGCCCGACGTGCAGCGTCAGCACCGCATCGTCGACGTCGGCGTGCTTGACGACGTTGAGCAGCGCCTCCTGGAAGAAGCGGTAGACGGTGACGGCCGAGGCCAGGGGCAGCGGGTACGGCGACTCGGGCCACTCCACGGCGACCTGCAGGCCGTACCGGGCGTTCATGTCAGCCCGGAGCCCCCCGACGGCGGAGGCGAGGTCACCCTCGCGCAGGGCCGGCGGGCGGGTGCGGGCCATGACGGCACGGACCTGCTCCTCGGCGTCCTCGACGTAGTCGGTGAGCTTCACGAGGTCGATGTCGGCAGGGACGGCGAGCAGCCCACGCGCGATCATGAGGGACTGGGCAACCGTGTCGTGCAGCTCGGCGGCGAGCTGGCCACGGGCGCCCTCCTCGGCGGCCACCAGCCCGGACAGCAGCTCGAAGACACCCGCTCCCGCGGTCTCGGCGTCACGGCGGTGCCGCTCCCCCAGCTCGTCGGCAACCCGGACCCGCAGGTGCAGGGCGTCGAGGACCCGGGCCAGCTCGGCGACCTCGAGGGTCGCCCGGGCGGTGAGGCTGCGGCCGTCGAGGGGGGCCGAGGGCTCCTGCAGCCGGAGCAGGGCGTCGGAGTGCAGGGTCCGCAGGGAAGCGGCCAGCCGGGTCGCGGCCACAACGCAGAGCAGGACGACGACCAGCCCGCCGACGGTTCCGGCCGAGAGCGCCTCGACGGCGACCTCGTCGAGTCTTCCGGCCACGGCTAGGGCCGAGCCCGCGACCACGGCGACGGTGAGCACCGACGTCCCGGCCAGGACGCCGGCCCAGACAGCGACCGGCAGCTCGGCCCTTCGGGTCACCGCAGGACGCCTGTGGTCGTCCAGTCGGTGGTCTGCCTCGTCGTGGGGCCGGTGCTGTCCAACCGGGCCAGGTCGGGGTCGGCCGCGAGGGCTACCGCACCCAGCAACGAGGCGACCGCCCGCTCGACGAGGTGCAGCTCCTCGACGATGTCCTCGACACCGCCCGCCGACTCGGCGAGCC
>JAYTHS010000303.1:0-1197 GCA_043732345.1 Frankiales bacterium
TGTTGTCCTGGGCGGGTCCGCGTCACGGGTGACGTCGGGTAGGCCCATCGCGTTGGGGTAGGGCAGCTGCGCGGCCGCGGCGGCCGCGAGGGGTTGCAGCGCGCTGGCGAGGGCGGCGCGTTCCTGCGGTGCCAGGACGTCGTACGCGGCGGCCGCAAGCCGGTCGGTGGCGTCATCGATGTCGGCGACGTCGTGGTGGTGGATGCGTGCGGCGGCGACGGTCCACTGCTCGTCGGTCCACCCTCGGTGGGCTTGTTGGGCGGGGTCGAGCCGGTCGGCGATCAGCAGGTGAGGTTCTGGCCAGACGAGGCCGGCGGCGGCGACGGCGATGAGGTGCCCGTCCCCGCGGTGCTCGCGGAGCACGGTGACGTCGTGCCAGAGCGCGCCGACCGGGTCGGTGGGTCGCGCGACCTGGCGGTGCGCGGCGGCCATCGGTCGCCCTGAGACGTCGAGGGCCTCGACGCAGCGGCCGGTGAGTTCTGCAGCGGTGACGACCTCGTCCTCACTGTTCACCGGGAGCAGGCGGCGCAGCGCCGCTGTCGCGGCGTGGGTGCGGGCAGTGAGGACCTCGGCGGGTGTGGTGATGTGCCAGACCTCGGGGACGGCCCGGGCCACCATGGTGGGCGCGAACCCGCCCAGCACGGCCGCCGCCAGGTCCGGGCCGACCGGTCCCAGGGCGGCGCAGCGGCCCGCGAAGTAGCCCCGCCAGAACCCGCGCAGCCCAAGCTGCTCGTAGGCCACCCGGGCCTCGGGCGCGAAGTAGACGACGGCGTGAACGGTTTCGGTCAGCCAGCCGAGCCGGCGGACCAACCCGAGGTCGGAGCAGGCGGACACGGGGTGAGCCTAAGGCTGGGATCGGACGCGGACGCGGACCTGGCCCGTTCCCGGGGGCCAGCAGCCGGGCGGCGGCGATCAGGGCGGCGGAACGCCGGTTGTGCCGCCCGACCTGGTGCACCCGGACGTTCACCGGGTCGCCTCGTGTTCGTTGTCCGCGCGACGTGAGGGGTGCATCCGCAGCCGTGACTGTCTACGCGTTCACCGCGGCTGGCGCGGCGAGGGGGAGGTGTTGCGAGCACGTGCACAATCGGCGGCGTTGTCCAGCGGGTGTTCGTGATGAGTTGGTGCGGTGTCGGGATGTTTTGGCCGCGGTGGGTGTTGTGCCCCGGTACGCTCGGCAGTCGGGTGCGCAGCATTCGA
>JAYTHS010000304.1:0-1197 GCA_043732345.1 Frankiales bacterium
TCCGACTCCCTCGACGTCCAGGGCCACTTCACCGTGCCGCTGGCCGAGCTCCGCGAGACGTTCGAGGGCACGCTGCCCGCCCTGTTCGGCTAACCCCCCAACCCCTGGAGCACCGTGCTGCGCTCGTCCACCGTCGCCCTCACCGCCGCCTCACTGCTGCTGCTCACCGCCTGCGGTAGCTCCGGCAGCACCACCTCGTCCGCCGGGGTGGGCAGCACCGCTAGCGGTCCGGCCAGCACCGGCTCCAGCGCCGCCGGTGCCACCACGGCTGGGAAGCCGACCGGGTGCGCCCCGGCGACCGCGGCGGCCCCCGCCGGGATCCCCGCCCTCACCGGCACCCCCACCGACACCACGAAGCAGGCCGTCATCTCGGCGGGCACCGGGACCCCTCCCACCACGGTTCTCACCCAGGACGTCGTCACCTGCTCGGGGCCGGCGGCCGCGGTCACGGCCACCGTGGCCGTGCGCTACACCGGGGCGCTCTACACCAACGGATCGGTGTTCGACGCCTCGTGGAGCAAGGGCTCGGCACCGGTCACGTTCCCGCTGGCCCAGGTGGTGCCGGGCTTCTCGCAAGGCATCGTCGGCATGCATCCGGGCGACCGCCGGGTGATCGTCATCCCGCCGGCGCTGGGCTACGGCGACAAGGGCAGCGGACCCATTCCCAGCGGCTCGACGCTGGTGTTCGTCGTCGACCTGGTCACGATCAGCTGAACGGGTCCCGGGCCAGCCGGTCCAGCACCGGCGGGATGAAGGCGCGGGCGATGCGCGCGTGGCCGGAGTCGTTGGGGTGGAAAAAGTCCCCGGCGAGCTCGGTGAAGATCCGGGTCCCCGTCGTGGCCCGCTCGACGGGGGCCAGGATGAGGTGCGGCCGGGCGGCGACCACCTCGCGGACCACGGCGGAGAGCTGCGCGGCGGCCGCCACCCGCGGACCCCACTGGAACTCCGGGACGTCACCCACGACGGCGCCGTCCGGCAGCGCGTCGCACAGCTGCTCCAGGTCGGACCGGAACGCGGCCGCGCTCCGGCGCCCGGCGTCGTTGGACCCGACGCACACACTCACCACGTCGGCGTCCTTGAGCCCGACGGACAGCTCCATCGCGGCCGGGAGCTGCACGGCGAGCACGTCGGCCACCCGAGCGCCGTAGCCGGCCAGGTTGACCACGCGGACGGTGCGCCCGGTGCGGGTTGCGGCCG
>JAYTHS010000305.1:0-1195 GCA_043732345.1 Frankiales bacterium
GGCAGGCCGGGCGTCCACGAGGTGGACGACAGCGAGCGGCTGGCGCTCGACGCGCTCGCCGACTCCGGCCTGGTGCCCCGGCTCAGGCTCGTGCCGATCGGACCGACCCGCCGCGCGGCGTCGTGAGGTCGACCGGGGAGCGAGCGGCGGTGCTTGTGCCGCCCGGACCACCCGGACAGACTGCGGGTGGCGCCGTGGTCCGGACGGAGCCCCCGACCGGACGGAGCCCAGGTGCGCGAGCTGCACGTCGTCGCCTTGAGCGAAGACGGCCGCCACGCCGTACTGGCCACGACCCCTGACGCGGGGCGCGGAGGCTTCCGGCTGGCGCTCGACGACAGGTTGGCGGCCGCCCTGCGAGGCGAGCTCAACCGCCCGGGTGACACCACTGAGCGCGGCTCGGACCTGTCGGTCAAGGACATCCAGAACCGGTTGCGGGCCGGCGAGTCCGCTGACGACATCGCCCGGTCGGCAGGGCTACCGTTGGCCCGGGTCGAGCGCTTCGCCGGGCCGGTGCTGTCCGAACGCGCTCGCATGATCGACCGCGCTCGGGCCGCGCACGTGAGCGGCGGTCGCCGCGGGCCCTCGCTGCTCCCGCTGGGCGAGGCGGTCGACGCTGCCCTCGACGCGTCCTTCGGCATGCGGCAGGACAGCGTCGAGTGGTCGACCCGACGTGACGACGAGGGCCGGTGGGTCGTGAGCGTCTCGTGGGTCGCCCGAGCCCGCAGCCGTACGGCGTCGTGGACGTGGCACCCGGCCTCACGCGTCCTAACCGCGGCCGACCCCGCCTCGGCCGCCATGGGGCACTCCGGCCCGGCTCTTCGCTCGCCAGCCCAGCCCAAGACCGCCACGCGCAAGGCAGCAGCGACCAAGACCGCCCCGCGCAAGGCGGCAGCGACCAAGACCGCCCCGCGCAAGGCCGCCCCGACCAAGGCCGCCCCGTCTACCCAGGCAGCTCCCGCGAAGGCAGCGCCAGCGCAGGGCACCCGCAACAGGGTCAGGGCTCGTGCCAGCGTCCCCGGCTGGGCCGACGTCCTGCTGTCCACCGCACCCCGCGAGAGCGGCCGGCCCACCCCCCGCTGACCCAGAAGGCAGGATGGCGGCATGACGACGCCCTACGGGTCCTGGCCCTCACCCCTGTCTGCTGCCGCTGTCGCTGCCAGGGGCGTGTCGCTGTCCTGGCCACTGCTGGTCGGTG
>JAYTHS010000306.1:0-1193 GCA_043732345.1 Frankiales bacterium
GGCCGCGGCGGGCAGCGCGGCGGCGACCCGGTCCAGGGCGGCGTCGTCGTGGGCCGCGCTGACGAACCACGACTCGTACGCCGACGGCGGCAGGTAGACGCCCTGGCTGAGCATGGCGTGGAAAAAGGCGCTGTAGCGGAACGCCTCCTGGGTGGTGGCCGTGGCGTAGTCGGTGACCGGCGCGTCGGTGAAGAAGACGCTGAACAGCGAGCCCGCGGTGTTGACCCGGTGGGCGACGCCTTCGGCGGCCAGGGCCTCGGTCGTCAGCCGCGCGACGGTCGCCGCAGTGGCGTCGAGGTGGGCGTAGACCTCGTTGGTGCAGTGCCGCAGCGTGGTGAGCCCGGCAGCGACCGCGATGGGGTTTCCCGACAGCGTGCCGGCCTGGTAAACCGGGCCGATCGGGGCGAGCTTGGCCATCACGTCCGCCCGGCCGCCGAAGGCCGCGGCAGGCAACCCCCCGCCCATAACCTTGCCGAAGGTGAACAGGTCGGGCACGACCCCCTCGAGCCCGAACCACCCGGCGCGAGAGACCCGGAAGCCGGTCATGACCTCGTCGCTGATGAGCAGCGCACCGTGCCGGGTGCACAGGTCGCGCAGGCCCTGGGTGAAGCCCGGGGCCGGCGGCACGACGCCCATGTTGGCCGCGGCGGCCTCGGTGATGACGCAGGCGATCTGGTCGCCCAGCTCGGCGAACGCCGCCTCCAGGGCCGGCAGGTCATTGAAGGGCAGGACGACCGTGTCGGCGGTCATGGCCCCCGTCACGCCCTGGCTGTCGGGCAGCCCGAAGGTGACCAGCCCGGAGCCGGCGCTGGCGAGAAGTGCGTCGACGTGGCCGTGGTAGCAGCCCGCGAACTTCACGACCTTGCTGCGCCCGGTGAACCCGCGCGCCAGCCGTACCGCGCTCATCGTCGCCTCCGTGCCGGAGTTGACCAGTCGCACCTGCTCGACCGGCGCGATGCGCGCGCAGATCTCCTCGGCCAGGTCGACCTCCCCCGGGCTCGGCGTGCCGTACGACGTGCCACGGGTCGCCGCGACCTGCAGCGCCTCGACGACCGCCGGGTGGGCGTGGCCCAGCACCATCGGGCCCCAGCTGCAGACCAGGTCGACGTACTCACGGCCGTCGGCGTCGGTCAGGTAGGGACCCGTGCCGCTGACCATGAAGCGGGGGGTGCCACCGACGGCCCGGAAGGCGC
>JAYTHS010000307.1:0-1191 GCA_043732345.1 Frankiales bacterium
GTCGACGGGCGGGCGGTGCTCGTCGTCGCCCAGCACGTGTCCTGGCTCGACGCGCTCGCCCTGCCCGCCGTGGCGCCGGTGAGCCTGGTGGCCCGCGCCGACCTCGCCGGTTGGCCCGTGCTGGGGGCCGCAGCACGCCGGGGTCGCACGGTCTTCCTCGACCGCGCGGCCCTGCGCCAGCTGCCCGACGTGGTGGATCAGGTCGCCGCAGCCCTGGGCGAGGGCCGTTCCACGGCGGTCTTCGCCGAGGGCACCACGTGGTGCGGCACCGCTCATGGTCGTTTCCGCCCGGCGCTGCTCCAGGCCGCGGTGGACGCAGGCGTGGACGTGGTCCCGGTGGCCCTTCGCTACACCGGTGAGGACGGATTCCCCACGGCGGCAACCGCCTTCGTGGGCGAGGAGACGTTCACCGACTCGCTGCGGCGAATCGTGGGGCTGCGGGGGCTCGACCTCGAGCTCACCGTGCTACCCGCGGAGGCGCCGGGGTGTGACCGTCGGGAGCTGGCCGCGCGCTGCACCGCGGCGGTGGAGCGTGTCGGGGCGGGATCGCCTCCACCGCTCCGGGTCCGGGTGCCCGAGCATCAACGCGGTCACCACGTCTCGGCGAGCGCCCCCCGCACCGCGAGCCGGTGGCGCACCGTGACCCGCTCGCCCCACGGCAGCAGTGCGCGACCGAGCCGGCCCTCGGGCGTGGCCGGGTAGCCGGGTGCCGCCGGACGCGGTCCGCACGGGGTAGGTCAGCTTCATCGACGAGGGCCTCCGGGTGGCGGTGGAGCTCGGCCAACCGGAACGCGATCAGCGCGTGCTGCCGCGGGGGAGCCGTCGCTTCGAGGGTGCCGGGGCACCCCCTGCGGCGGCGCCGCGATGGTCCTGGCTCGGGGGGCTCCCGGTCCAGGTCCGGGGTCAGCTCGCCTCACGGGTGGCGCGGGGCCCGTGGGACGAGCTGACCGACCCGTCCACGCCATGATCACCGGGGGAGTCCGCGGCTCCGCTGCGAGCGCGGCCGGCCGGGGGGCGGGGTTACGCTGGCACCTCTATGGCCATCCCCGCGAGCACGTCGACCCCTGCCAACCGGGCGGTACCGGCCTACCTCGACCACGCCGCGACCACGCCGGTGCTGCCCGCCGCGGTCGCCGCGATGAACGAGGCCATGACCAGGGTGGGAAACGCGTCCTCGCTGCACGGCTCCGG
>JAYTHS010000308.1:0-1190 GCA_043732345.1 Frankiales bacterium
CAGCGGGTCCCGGGCGATCCGCAGCGTGGCGGAAGCACCGTGCACACCCAGGACCAGCAGCCCCAGCACTCCGACGAGGGAGCCGGCCTGGAGCAGCCCATTCACTCGGCGTCCAGGGGGCGGAACGAGCGCAGCCGCAGGCTGTTGGTCACCACGAAGACGCTGGAGAACGCCATCGCGGCCCCGGCGATCATGGGGTTGAGCAGCCCCAGGGCGGCGAGCGGAAGGGCGGCGACGTTGTAGGCGAAGGCCCAGAACAGGTTGCCCTTGATGACGGCCAGGGTGCGGCGGGCGAGGCGGATGGCGTCGGCCGCGCCCCGCAGGTCACCGCGGACGAGGGTGAGGTCGCTGGCCTCGATGGCCACGTCGGAGCCGGTGCCCATGGCCAGGCCCAGGTCGGCTTGGGCCAGGGCGGCGGCGTCGTTGACCCCGTCGCCGACCATGGCAACCACCCGCCCCTGGGCCTGGAGCCGGGTGATGACGGCGACCTTGTCCTGGGGCAGCACGTCGGCGATGACGGTGTGCGGCCCCGCCTCGATGCCCACCTGCGCGGCGACGGCCTGGGCCACGGCCGCGTTGTCCCCGGTGAGGAGCACGGGGGTGAGCCCGAGCTTGCGGAGCTGGCCGATGGCGCGGGCCGAGGTGGGCTTCACCGTGTCCGCGACGGAGAGCACCCCGCGGGCGGCTCCGTCCCAGCCCACGGCCACCGCGGTGCGCCCGGCCTCCTGCGCCGCCGTCATTACCGCGGCGAGCTCGGCGGGCAGCGACTGCGACCAGTCGGCCAGCAGCTGGGGCCGCCCGACGAGCACGGCGTGTCCGTCGACGGTGCCCTGGACGCCCAGCCCGGGCAGGTTGGCGAAGTCCTCGACCGGCGGCAGCTCCCCCACCCTCTCGGTGGCGCCTGAGGTGAGCGCTCTGGCCACGGGGTGCTCGGAGGCGGACTCCAGAGCGCCCGCGAGGCGCAGTAGCTCCTCGGCGTCGGTGCCGTCGGCGGCAACCACGTCGACCAGGCTCATGTGCCCGGTGGTGATGGTGCCGGTCTTGTCGAGCACCACGGTGTCGACCCGGCGGGTGGACTCCAGCACCTGGGGCCCGGAGATGAGGATGCCCAGCTGTGCGCCGCGGCCGGTGCCGACCATCAGGGCGGTGGGCGTGGCCAGGCCCAGCGCGCACGGGCACGCGATGATGAG
>JAYTHS010000309.1:0-1188 GCA_043732345.1 Frankiales bacterium
GGGGGCAGCGTCCACCCGCTCGCCGACCTGCAGGCACTGCGCGAGCTGACCTCGAGCCACCACATCGCCCTGCACTGCGACGGCGCCCGGATCTGGAACGCCCACGTCGCCTCCGGCGTCGCCCTGTCGACGTACGGCGGGCTGTTCGACAGCTTGTCGGTCTGCCTGTCCAAGGGGCTCGGGGCGCCGGTCGGGTCGGTCGTCGTCACCTCCGTCGAGCGGGCTGCGCAGGCGCGGGTCCTGCGCAAACGGCTCGGTGGCGGCATGCGGCAGGCAGGCATCCTGGCCGCCGCGGGGCTGTACGCCCTGGACCACCAGCTGGAGCGCCTCTCGGACGACCACAGGCGGGCGGCCCGGCTGGGCTCCGTCCTGGGCGTCCAGACCTGGACCAACATCGTGCCGGTCGAGGTCCCCGACGCCCGGGCCCTCGCGGCCGCGGCCGCAGAGCAGGGGGTGCTGGTCTCGGTCGTCGGGCCGCAGCGCATCCGTCTGGTGACGCACCTCGACATCGACGACGCCGGGATCGACCGGGCCGGCCAGGTCGTCGGCTCGCTGCTGGGCCGCTAGCCCGAGCGGACCATCGACGGGACGGTCCGCTCGTGGGACGTGCCCCACCACAGGCTCGCCGCTGTGGTGCTGCCGAACGGGCTGACCATCGCCTGCGCCGAGCGGGTCTCACCGGCCGTCCAGCTCGTCACGGTGGTCCTGCCGTCGTGGAGGTACTGCCTCCCGGTGATGCGGGTCGTCACCCCCGTGCCCGTCCAGTCGACGGTGAGCAGGACCGGCCCGAGGTCGTTGCAGACGCCCCGGGTCGCAGCGGGTGGCGGGCACGGTCGCGCGAACGCGGGCGCTGCGCAGGGACCGGTCGACGGTGAGCTGCACGGCTGCCTCGTCGGCGTAACCGGAGGTCTGTGCCCCCTCGACGTACCTGCGGCGTCGAAGGAGTAGGTGGTCGTGGCGAAGGATGCGAAGGCAGCTCGCGAGGTCGTCCCGTCGGACCGGACCGCGCTCAAGGCCGTGGAGACGATGGTGTCGTGGTGGCTCTGGCCCGTGACAGGACGGCCGTCGTCTGGGTTGTCGGTGAGCAGGGCCTCACCACCCGCCTCCCGGGTGAGGACGATGGACGTCGCCCCCGCGGCGTGCGCCGGGGCAGGGGCGAGGGTGAGAGCGGCGCCGGCCATGAGCAGG
>JAYTHS010000310.1:0-1187 GCA_043732345.1 Frankiales bacterium
TCGCGTCGGGGTCGCCGGCAGCCGTTGCCGGGGTCGAGGTCGGTGACGTGCTGCGAGCCGTCGCCGACCGCGACGTCACCGGTAGGCCCATGGCCGACGTCGTGACCGCGCTGCGCGGCCCGACCGGCTCGCGCGTGCGGATCGTCCTGCTCCGCGGCGAGGCGCTGCGCACGCTGACCCTGCACCGTGAGCCCGTCGGACCACCCCGCGTGACCAGCTCCATGGTCGCCGCCCACGTCGGGCGCATCGTCGTCCCCGCCTTCGGTGCCGGGACCGGACGGGCGGTCCGCGAGCACCTGCACCGCCTCGTCGCCGAGCACGCGACCGGCGTGGTCCTGGACCTGCGGGGAGATCCCGGGGGCCTGCTGTCGGAGGCTGTCGAGGTCGCCTCCGCGTTCCTGGACGGTGGGCCGGTGGTCACCTACACCCGCCGTGACGGTCGGCCGCAGCGCCTCGACGCCGATGGTCACGGAAACACCTCGACCCGCCTGGTCGTCCTGGTTGACGGCGGGACCGCCAGCGCTGCCGAGGTCGTGGCCGGCGCCCTGCAGGACCGTGACCGTGGCGTCCTCGTCGGCGCCCGGACGTTCGGCAAGGGCAGCGTCCAGGAGCCGCACGTCCTGCCCGACGGCAGCCGGCTGGCGCTGACGGTTGCCCGCTACAGCCTGCCCAGCGGCCGCTCGGTCGAGGGCGTCGGCCTCGAGCCCGACATCGACGTCGAGGGATCCCTCACCTCCGCCGGCGGCGGCGATCTCGCCGTCCGCCGGGCCGTGGTCGTCCTGACCGGTCTGCTGGCCGCTGCCGGGAGCGGGCCGGGATGACCAGGGAGACCGGTCGCGGCAAGCTCGTGGCGCAGAACAAGAAGGCCCGGCACGACTACGAGCTGATGGACACCTACGAGTGCGGGATCGTCCTGACCGGCACGGAGGTCAAGTCGCTGCGCCAGGGCCGCTGCTCGCTGGTCGACGCCTACGCCAGCGTTCAGGACGGCGAGGTCTGGCTGATCAACGCCCACATCCCGGAGTACACCGAGGGGACGTGGAACAACCACGCTCCGCGGCGGACCCGCAAGCTGCTGCTGCACAAGCTCGAGATCGTCAAGCTCATCGGCAAGACCAAGGAGAGTGGGCACGCGCTCATCCCGCTGTCGCTGTACTTCAAGGACGGCCGGGCCAAGGTCGAGATCG
>JAYTHS010000311.1:0-1186 GCA_043732345.1 Frankiales bacterium
GCAGGGGTCGGGCAGTCAGGTGAGCAGGGTGCGCAGGTCTGCGGCGTACGCGGCGGCGCTGTCCCCGCCCGTCCACACCAGCGTGCGGTCGCCGAGGAAGCCGTACACCGAGCCAGCGTGCGACGGGGGCGACGCCGCGAGGTCGGTGCGCGGCGCCTTGAGCGCGGTCAGGACGCGCTCGGTCGACGGTCCGCCGACCAGTCCGGTGAAGGTGGGGTCGAACTGGTCGAGCCAGGCCCGCAGCACGGCCGGGGTGTCCCGGCGCGGGTCCACGGTCACGAAGACGACCCGCACCCGGTCGCGCTGGGCGGCCGGCAGGCGCCGGCGGGCAGCGGCGAGGTCGGCCATCGTGGTCGGGCAGACGTCCGGGCAGTGCGTGTAGCCGAAGAACAGCAGAGTCAGCTCGCCCCGAGGTCGACGAGCAAGGTCGAAGCGCTGCTGCGAGGTGTCGGCGAGCACCAGCTGCGGCCGGGGGATGACGTCGCCCACCTCGCTGGCGTGCAGGGCGGGCGGGGGTCCGGCCACGGTGACCACAGGCCGGCCTCCGCACCCCGAGAGCAGGGCGGCAGCGACCAGGACGGGCACGAACCGGGCGAGGAAGGGCACGCCCCCAGTCTCGGCGCCGCGTCGTGCCGCAGCCACCCGGCCCGGCGCCGGACTGGTCACAGGGCGGGTCAGGAGTGCCGGGTCAGCAGTGGTGAGTCGCGCGGGCTCGGGTCAGCAGCGGTGGGTCGTGCGGGCTCGGGTCAGCAAGGACCGGCGTGCTCGTGGTCGCCGCTGACGTGCAGCGGTCGGCCGTGGCCGGCGTGGTCGTCGCTGACACGCAGCGGTGCGACGTCGGACGCGGCCCCCAGGTCGGCGGAATCGCCGTGCTCGTCCCGGTGGTCGACCTGCAGCGTCGTGTGGTCGATGGCGAAGTCGGCGGCCAGCACCCGCTCGAGGTCCTGCCGGCTGGCGTGGCAGTCCTGAGCGGCGTCGACGAGGACGTGGGCCGACAGGGCGGGGAAGCCACTGGTCACCTCCCAGACGTGCAGCTCGTGCAGGCCCACGACGCCGGGCATCCCGAGGATCACCTCGGCGACGCGGGCGGGTTCGACACCCCGGGGCGCAGCCTCCAGGAAGACCCGTCCGGACTCGCGGACCAGCCCGTACCCGGCGCGGGCCATCAGACCGGCGACGAGCAGGG
>JAYTHS010000312.1:0-1186 GCA_043732345.1 Frankiales bacterium
GATGACCTCGACGACCGGGACGTCGTACCGCTCGCGGGCGTCGCGCAGGCACGCGCTCGAGGCGCTGTTGCAGGCGATGACGAGCAGCTTGACCCCGCGAGCGACGAGCGCGTCCATGGCCGCGAGGCTGTGCTTGCGCACCTGCGCGATGGGGAGCGGACCGTACGGCCCGTGCGCGGTGTCACCGAGGTAGAGCAGCTCCTCGCCGGGCAGCTGGTCCAGCAGCGCGCGCGCCACGGTGAGGCCGCCGACGCCGGAGTCGAAGACCCCCACCGGCGCGTGCGACAGCACCCTAGGCCCAGAGCTGGCCCTCGAGGGCCAGCTCCGCCTCCTCCAGCGTGCCGGCGTAGGCGCCGGTGGAGAGGTACTTCCAGCCGCCGTCGCAGACGATGAAGGCGATGTCGGCGCTCTCGCCCGCCTTGATGCACTTCATCGCCTCACCGAGGGCGGCGTGCAGGATCGCCCCCGTGCTGATGCCGGCGAAGATCCCCTCCTCCTCGACGAGCTGGCGGGTACGGCGAAGAGCCTCCCGCGGCCCGACGCTGAACCGGCTCGACAGGATGCTCGCGTCGTACAGCTCGGGGACGAAGCCCTCGTCGATGTTGCGCAGGCCGTAGACGAGCTCGCCGTAGCGCGGCTCGGCCGCGATGATGCGCACGCCCGGCTTGTGCTCGCGCAGGTAACGGCCGGCGCCCATGAGCGTGCCCGTCGTCCCCAGCCCGGCGATGAAGTGGGTCAGCGTCGGAAGGTCCTCGAGCAGCTCCGGGCCAGTCGTCTCGTAATGCGCGAGGGCGTTCGCCGGATTGCCGTACTGGTAGAGCATCACCCAGTCGGGGTTCTCCGCCGACAGCTGCTTGGCCACCGCGACGGCTTGGTTGGACCCGCCGGCCGCGGGGCTCGTGACGATCTCGGCGCCGTACATCGTGAGGAGCTGGCGACGCTCGATGCTGGTGTTCTCGGGCATCACGCAGATCAACCGGTAGCCGCGCATCCGGCACACCATGGCCAGGCTGATCCCGGTGTTGCCGCTGGTTGGCTCCAGCACCGTCACGCCAGGACGCAGCAGCCCCTCCTTCTCGGCTTGGGCGACCATGTAGAGCGCCGCGCGGTCCTTGACCGAGCCGGTCGGGTTGTTGGTCTCGAGCTTGGCCCAGAGCCGGACGTCAGGGCTCGGGGACAGCACCGG
>JAYTHS010000313.1:0-1185 GCA_043732345.1 Frankiales bacterium
TGGGCATGGACGTCCGCATCGCCGCCCCCCGCCGAGCTGGTGGCCGCGGCGGACAACCCGCACGTCGGCTTCCTGCACGGCCTGCCCGCGGTGCACGACTGCAGCACCGTGCTGGGGGAGCGGGTGCACGCGACCTTCGGGCTGGATGGGGCGGAGGTCACCGACGAGGTGTTCCGCTCGTCGCTCTCCCTGGTGTTCGACCAGGCGGAGCACCGGCTGCACACCATCAAGGCGGTCCTGGTGGCCGGGCTGTGCCGATGACGCTCCGGGTGCTCTGACGTGCGGCTCGTCGTCGCAGTGGGCGGAAACGCGCTGCTGCGCCGTGGGGAGCCGCCGGACGCCGCCGTGCAGCAGCACCACGTCCGGACCGCGGCCCGGTCGCTCGCCCCGCTGACGGTGGAGCACGAGCTGGTGCTGGTGCACGGCAACGGGCCCCAGGTGGGGCTGCTCGCCGAGGAGAGCTCGGCCGACCCCGCGCTCAGCTCGCCCTACCCGTTGGACGTCCTGGTGGCGCAGACCCAAGGGATGATCGGGTACTGGTTCCTGCAGGCCCTGCGGGAGGCCGGGGTGCGACGGCCGCTGCTCGCGGTGCTCACCCAGACCGTGGTGTGCGCCACCGACCCGGCCTTCGGGGCCCCCACCAAGCCGGTGGGGGCCGGACTGTCGCAGGCCGACGCCGTGCGGGTGGGACAGCGGCACGGGTGGACGATGGGCCGGGACGGTGACCGGTGGCGGCGGGTGGTGGCCTCGCCCGATCCGCTGAGGGTGCTGGAGCAGGCGAGCATCGCCGGGCTGGTCGAGGCCGGGACCGTCGTCGTCTGCGGTGGTGGGGGAGGGGTGCCGGTGTTCGAGGGCGCGGACGGCGAGCTGCGGGGCGCGGAGGCCGTGGTCGACAAGGACCTCACGGCTGCCCTGCTCGCGATCGGCCTGGGCGCGGACCGGCTGGTGCTGCTCACCGACGTGGCGGGCGTGCTCGACGGTTTCGGGACCCCGGCGGCGTTGCTGCGCCCCGTGCTGCGCGCGACCGACGTCGAGGCCATGGGCCTCGCCGCTGGGTCGATGGGCCCGAAGGTCGAGGCCTGCCGGCGGTTCGCGACCACGACCGGGCGACCGGCGATGATCGGCGCGCTGGAGGCCGCCGCTGCCGTGGTCGCCGGAAACACGGGGACCACCGTGACCGCCTGA
>JAYTHS010000314.1:0-1185 GCA_043732345.1 Frankiales bacterium
TCCTCGGGGTCGCCCAGTCGGGAACCCGGTCCACCCTGCGGATGCTGAGCCTGCTGCGCGACGGGGACGTCATCGCCACCGCGCGTGAGCGGGCGTCGGCGGTGGTGGAGGACGACCCCACCCTCGCGCGGCACCCCGGGCTGGCGGGGATGGTCACCTCGGCGTTGGACGGCGACCGGGTCGCCTACCTCGACAAGTCCTGAGCGCCGCTGCCGGCCAGCCCGGCCGCGGCGAGCGCGGCGCAGCCAAGGGCGCAACCGGCCATCGCCCAGCCCGGCACGGCCCAGCCGCCCAGCGCCAGCGCCCCGGGGGTCCCCGACGCCGCGGACCCGGCCAGCGCCACGGCCGCCCCGGTCGCGGCCAGCAGTCCGGTGGCTAGCGCCGCCAGCGCGGTCTGCGCGGCCGACGCCCGCCCGCGCACCCGCAGCCCGGCCGCCGTCAGCGCCAGCGCGGACCCCGCCGCCAGCAGCCACGCCGTCCCGGGCGGCAGCGCCGCGGGTGCGGGCACCACCTGCTCCACCGTTCGCGCGTCGTAGGTGCCCGGCAGGACCATGACCAGCGCCCCGGCGGCGTCGCGCTCCACCGAGACCCGCGACCCGATCGCGGAGGCGCGCATGATGTCGCGGTCCGACGGCGCGGGGACGATCTCGTGGGGAGCGGGGGCCACCACCTCGGCCGCCGGGGCGCTCACGGTGGCCACCGACGCCAGCGCAGCCGCGCCGCCGCCGC
The DNA here is from genome assembly GCA_043732345.1 of Frankiales bacterium. Taxonomy (GTDB): domain Bacteria; phylum Actinomycetota; class Actinomycetes; order Mycobacteriales; family SCTD01; genus RYN-111. The sequence goes on from JAYTHS010000314.1 coordinate 730, forward strand.
AGACCAGCAGCGCGAGCACGGCGAGGACGCCCACGCGGCTCAACCGACCAGGGCGCCCAGCCGCACGGGCAGCCGCTCCCACCCGCGCAGCACCCGCGTCGGCCGACGGTGCGCTCCCGGAGCCAGGGCGAGGTCCGGGAACCGTTCGAACAGCGTGCGCAGCCCCACCTCGCCCTCGATCCGGGCCAGAGCGGCCCCCAGACAGAAGTGCCGCCCGGCGGAGAACGACAGGTGCTCGCGGGCGTTCGCCCGGCCCACGTCGAAGGTGTGGGGGTCGGTGAACACCTCCGGGTCCCGGTTGGCGCCGGCCAGCATGGTGGCCACGAGGTGCCCCTTGCGCACGGCCACGCCGTGCACGACGGTGTCGCGCAGGGCAACTCGTGCCGTCACCTGTACCGGGGACTCGTGCCGGAGCACCTCCTCAACGGCGTTGCCCCACAGCTCGGGGGAGTCCCG
>JAYTHS010000315.1:0-1185 GCA_043732345.1 Frankiales bacterium
CTTGCCGACCTTGTCGCGGTCGGGGTCCTTGACGCTGACGCGGAGCAGGGCGCTGGCCTGCTCCTGGGTGGCTGCGTCGGGGGTGTCGGTGCGCACCAGGACCACCTCGACCTCGGCGATGCCGGCCAGGACAGGGGCGAGCTGCCGCTGCAGCAGCGCGGCCTTGGCCTGGACCTGCAGACCGGTGAGCGGGAGCGTGACGGTGTTGCGCCACCCACCGAGTGTGTTGGTGGCGACCTTGAGCCAGCCGCTCGGTGGTGATCCGACGGCGCCCGTGACGCGCACCCGGTCCGGCCCGACCTGCGCGAGGTCCAGGGTGTCGAAGCGGGTGACCACGTCGGGTCCGCCGTACGCCGCTCCGGTGCACTCGTAGAGCAGCTGCTCGGTGACGGTCTCGACGGTGACCGTGCCCCCCGTGCCGGGGTGCTTGGTGACCACGAAGGACCCGTCGTCGGCGATCTCGGCGAGCGGGAAGCCGATCGCGTCGTAGGCGCCGGCGGGGAGCTCGTGGAAGAAGCTGTAGTTCCCCCCGGTCGCCTGGGTGCCGCACTCAAGGACGTGCCCGGCCACGGTCGCCCCCGCCAGCTGCTGCAGGTCGCTGCGGGTCCATCCGTGGTGCCAGGCGGCGGGGCCGACGACCAGGCTGGCGTCGGTGATCCGGCCCGTGACGACGAGGTCGGCGCCGCCCCGGAGCGCCTCGACGACGCCCCAGCAGCCGAGGTAGGCGTTGACGGTCAGGGCGCCGCTGACGGGCGCACCGCCGGGGGGTTGCTCGCCCAGCCGCACGTCCAGCGCGGGGAGCCGGGGCAGCAGCCCGTCGCCCGAGACCGTGGCGACGCGGACCTGCAGGCCGAGCCGCCGGGCCAGCTCGGTGACGGCGTCCGACAGGGCGGAGGGGTTGAGGCCACCGGCGTTCGCGACGACCTTCGTGCCGCGCTCCAGCAGGGTGCCCAGGCAGTCCTCGAGCTGGGTGAGCAACGTGCGGGCCCAGCCGGCGGTCGGGTCCTTGAGCTGCTGGCGGCCCAGCAGCAGCAGGGTGAGCTCGGCCAGCCAGTCGCCCGTCACGATGTCGACGGGACCGCCGTCGAGCACCTCGCGCATCGCCGAAAGGCGGTCGCCGTAGAAGCCGGAGCAGTTCGCGACGACCAGGGGAGCGGTCATGACAGCGGGGCCCGGCCGCCGCCC
>JAYTHS010000316.1:0-4269 GCA_043732345.1 Frankiales bacterium
GAGCTCTACGAGCTCGACCCCGACCGCCCTGACCTCACCGGGTGCGTGCTGGTGCAGGCGCTGGACGGCTTCGTGGACGCGGGCGGCGCCCGACGGCTCGCCAGCGACCACCTGCTGCGGGAGCTGCCGCATCGGGTACTGGCCCGCTTCGACCACGACCAGCTCGTCGACTACCGGTCCCGTCGCCCCGTCATGGTCTTCGCCAAGGACCACTGGGAGTCCTACGAGACGCCCGAGCTCGCGCTGCACCTGATGACCGACACCGCTGGGCAGCCTTTCCTGCTGCTCGCCGGCCCCGAGCCCGACGTGCAGTGGGAGCGGTTCAGCGAGGCTGTCGAGCAGATCTGCCGGGTCCTCGGCGTACGCCGGAGTATCGGCCTGAACGCCATCCCCATGGGCGCCCCCCACACCCGCCCGGTCGGGGTCATCGCGCACGCCACCCCGCCATCGCTCGTCGAGGGTGCGCAGGCCTGGATCGACGTCGTCCAGGTGCCTGGCAGCGCCGGCCACCTGCTGGAGCTCCGCCTCGGTCAGGCGGGCTTCGAGGCCATGGGCTTTGCCGTCCACGTGCCGCACTACGTCTCCCAGGCGCCCTACCCCGCGGCTGCTGCCCAGCTGGTCCGCGAGGTCGCTCTCGCCGGCGGCCTCGAGCTGCCCGTCGAGGCGCTGGACAACGCCGCGCTGGCCACCCGCACGGCCCTGGACGAGCAGGTTGCGGGCGCCCCCGAGGTCGCCGAGGTGGTCAAGGGCCTGGAGCAGCAGTACGACGCCTTCCGCGCCGGCCAGGCCGCCTCGCTGCTCGCCGAGGCCCAGCTGCCGTCGGCCGAGGAGATCGGCGACGAGCTCGAGCGGTTCCTTGCCGAGCAGCACGGGACCGGGCCCGACGGCTCCTAGAGTGGGACAGGTGTTCGACGACCTGTACGACGGCCCCGCGGTCCTCACCCCCGCGCGGCCGAACGCCGAGCGGCTGCTCGACGGGCTCAACCCGCAGCAGCGGCAAGCCGTCGTCCACGCAGGCACCCCGCTGCTGGTCGTCGCCGGCGCCGGGTCGGGCAAGACCAAGGTCCTGACCACCCGGGTCGCCCACCTGCTCGCCGCCCGCGGGGTGCAGCCCGGCGAGGTCCTCGCGATCACCTTCACCAACAAGGCCGCCGGGGAGATGAAGGAGCGGGTCGCCAAGCTGGTCGGTCGGCGCAGCAACGCGATGTGGGTCAGCACCTTTCACTCCGCGTGCGTGCGGATCCTGCGGGCCGAGGCCAAGAAGCTGGGCTTCACCACGAGCTTCTCGATCTACGACCAAGCCGACGCCCAGCGGCTGATGACCCTGGTCTGCCGTGACCTGGATCTGGACCCCAAGCGCTTCCCGCCACGGGTGCTGAGCAACCAGGTCAGCGACCTGAAGAACGAGCTCGTCGACTGGGAGACCGCCCGGAGCCAGGCCGCTAACGCCTACGAGGAGCAGCGGGCGGAGGTCTACGCGCTTTACCAGCAGCGCCTGCGCGAGGCCAACGCCATGGACTTCGACGACCTCATCATGACCACCGTCCAGCTGCTGCAGGTCTTCCCCGACGTCGCCGAGCACTACCGCCGGCGCTTCCGGCACGTCCTGGTCGACGAGTACCAGGACACCAACCACGCGCAGTACACGCTGGTGAAGGAGCTCACCGCGCCTGTGGCGGACCTGCCGGGGGCCGAGCTGTGCGTCGTCGGTGACGCCGACCAGTCGATCTACGCCTTCCGGGGCGCCGACATCCGCAACATCATGGACTTCGAGACCGACTACCCGCAGGCGCAGGTCGTGCTGCTGGAGCAGAACTACCGCTCCACCCAGCGAATCCTCACCGCCGCCAACGCCGTGATCAGCAAGAACGAGGGCCGCAAGGACAAGCGGCTGTGGACCGACGCCGGCGACGGCGAAGCGATCGTCGGCTACGTCGCGGACAACGAGCACGACGAGGCGGCCTTCGTCGCCGGCGAGGTCGACGAACTCTGCGACAAGGGCATCGCGCAGCCGTGTGACGTCGCGGTGTTCTACCGCACCAACGCGCAGTCCCGAGTATTCGAGGAGGTGTTCATCCGCCTCGGCCTGCCGTACCGCGTCGTGGGGGGTGTGCGCTTCTACGAGCGCAAGGAGGTCCGCGACGCCTTGGCCTACCTGCGGGTGCTGGCCAACCCCTCCGACACGGTGTCGCTGCGGCGCATCCTCAACACCCCCCGGCGGGGCATCGGCGACCGGGCGGAGGCCTGCATCGAGGCCTTCGCGAGCCGGGAGCGGATCCCGTTCAACGCCGCCCTGCAGCGCTGCGACGAGGTGCCGGGGATGGCGGCCCGCTCGGCCAAGTCGGTCCGCGAGTTCGTCGACCTCATGGACGAGCTGGGGGCGCTGGTCGAGGGCAACATGCCGCCTGCGGAGGTGCTCGAGGCCGTGCTGGACCGTACCGGCTACCTCACCGAGCTGGCCGAGTCGGTCGACCCGCAGGACGAGTCGCGGGTGGAGAACCTGTCCGAGCTCGTCGGGGTGGCCCGCGAGTTCGAGGAGCGAGTGCCCGACGGTGGGGTCGCGGCCTTCATGGAGCAGGTCTCGCTGGTGGCTGACGCCGACACCATCCCGGACGCCGACGGCACCGGCGGGGTCGTCACGCTGATGACGCTGCACGCCGCGAAGGGCCTGGAGTACCCCGTCGTGTTCCTCACCGGCCTCGAGGACGGCGTCTTCCCGCACCTGCGGGCGCTCGGCGACCCCGGCGAGCTGCAGGAGGAGCGCCGGCTGGCCTACGTCGGGATCACCCGGGCCCGTGAGCGGCTCTACGTCAGCCGGGCGCACCTACGCAGCGCCTGGGGCCAGACGTCGTACAACCCGCCGTCCCGGTTCCTCGACGAGCTGCCCGAGCACGTCATGGACTGGCGCCGCCTCGCCAGCACCGTCACGTCGACCCCCGCGCTGTCGCAGGCCGCGACGCGGGTCATGAACAACCCCGCCCGGGCGCGTACGGCGGGACCGGGGCTGCGGCCCATCCCGAACCTCGAGGTCGGCGACCGGGTCAACCACGACGCGTTCGGGTTGGGGATCGTGACGGCCACTCGCGGGGCCGGGGACCAGGCCCAGGCCGAGGTCGACTTCGGTCCCGGCACTGGCGCTAAGTGGCTGCTGTTGCGGTACGCGCCCGTGGAGAAGCTCTAGCGGTTCTGCTCGAGGCAAGCCGCCACGAGAGGCGGAGAACGGCAGGGATGATGCTGCTCACTCTCGGCCCGAGAGCGCCGGAAGGTGAATCTGCGTTTCTTTCCTTGAGTTCCACGAAGATCACGAGCGTATCTGTTTCGCCGATGTTGTGGCCGGAATGCTGCTGTGCCGGGAGCCAGCCGGTCAGACCTGCTTGCATCTCGACCTCACGTTGCTCGTTGGCTTCTCCATAGAGTCGTCTGTGGAAGGCGCTGCGGGTGTACATGACGCTGTCGGGGTGCTGGTGGGGTGTAGTCCTGTCCCCTGGCTTGTCTCTGTACTCAAGGACGCGCACACGATCGTTTTCGAAGATGACTTTGTAATGGTCCGGGTTAGTGAGGCACGGGTCCAGGCTCACGGGTGGCTCCAAAGGGTCCGAGGGACGCGACAAACCGAAATGATCAGCCTCGAGGGCCCGTCTGAACCCTGGGCCGCGCCGGTGACCCGAGCCGCTGGTGCGGTCGGGTCACCGGTGGCGCTGTGAGTGGTGCGTGGGGGCGGGGCTACCAGCCCTTGGGTGGTCGCTCCCGGTGAAGGCCGGTGCGGCGGCTCGTCCAGCGGTACGTGCCGTCGGGGGTCAGCTCGACGTCGAAGGCGGCTTGCTTGGCGCGATGATGCCGTCGGCACAGGCACCGCAGGTTCTGCAGGTTGGTCTTCCCGAGCGGCCACGGGTCGCGGTGGTCCTTGTCTGTGCCGCTGGCGGGTCGGCGGCACCCGGGGAAGACGCAGGTCTGGTCGCGGGCCTCGAGGTTCCGGGCCAGGCGTTTGGCGATGCGGTAGCGGTGGGTCGACAGGTCGGTGACCACCACGGGCCGTGAGGCCAGTCTCCGGAGTGCCGCCGCCAGCACGTCCCGTCGACCATTCGGATCGGCCGTGCAGGCGGACGTGGCGTCATCGACGGCGATGACGTGCCCGTCGGCGTCGACAGCGACTCGACGGCGCCGCAGGGCTCCGTCGAGCAGGTCCCGGGCGGTGCTGGGCAGGACCGGGCCGAGGCCGGGGATCTCGGCGAGCTCAAGATCCCCGCCGGTGGCGGTCGAGTAGGGGAT
>JAYTHS010000317.1:0-1184 GCA_043732345.1 Frankiales bacterium
CCCGTTCACCCGGCCCTCGATGATCTTCGGGAGGGCCTGCTCCGGCTTGCCCTCCTCGCGTGCGGTCTCCTCGGCGATGCGGCGCTCGTTGGCGACAACATCCGCGGGCACCTCGTCGCGGGTGACGAACTTGGGGCGCATCGCGGCGATCTGCATGGCCGCACCACGGGCGGCATCACCGGCGGACTCGCCGTCGCCGGAGTACTCGACGAGCACGCCGACGGCGGGGGGCAGGTCGGCCGACTTGCGGTGCAGGTAGACGGCGACGGGGCCGTCGAAGACGACCACGCGGCGGACCTCGAGCTTCTCGCCGATCCGGGCGGAGAACTCGTCGATCACCGCGGCCACCGTCTTCCCGTCGAGCTCGAGGGCGTTGAGGGCCTCCGCGTCGACGGGCTTCTGAGCGACCGCGAGCTCGACGATGCGCTGGCCCAAGGCCTGGAACTCGGCGTTCTTGGCGACGAAGTCGGTCTCGCAGTTGAGCTCGACCATGACGCCCTCGGAGGCGGCGACGAGGCCGTTGGCGGTGGGCCGCTCGGCCCGCTTGCCGACGTCCTTGGCTCCCTTGATGCGGAGCAGCTCGACGGCCTTGTCGAAATCACCGTCGCTGTCGGTGAGAGCGTTCTTGCAGTCCATCATCCCGGAGCCGGTGAGCTCGCGGAGCTTCTTGACGTCGGCGGCGGTGTAGCTGGCCATGGTGAGTTCGGCCTCCAGGTTCAGGGGTGGGGGATGGCGTGACTGATCGGCGTGGCCAGGGCGCAAGCTCGCTGGGCGCCGGTCCGAAGCGACGAGCCGGGCCCCTTCGCCAGCAGGCGTGGGACCCGGCTCGGTCGGATCAGGACGAGCTGGGCGTGGCGTCCACGGCGGGGGCGTCGGCCCGGGTCGGCTCGTCGGCCTCGGTGGCAGCGGCCACCTCGGTGACCGGAACCACTGCCGCAGCGGTCTCGGCGGGCGCCGGGACCTCTGCCACAGGGCTCTCGGTGACCGGAACCACTGCCGCAGCGGTCGCGGTGGACGCGGTGACAGCAGCATCGGCAGCGGTCGGCGCGCTGGAGGCATCGGTGCCGGCGGCCGCCAGCATCTCCTGCTCCCACTCGGCCAGGGGCTCGTCGACGCCCTCGGCGGGCTTCTCGCCGCCCCCGCTACGGCTGGCGCGCGCCTGCAGACCCTCGGCCACGGCGGTG
>JAYTHS010000318.1:0-4264 GCA_043732345.1 Frankiales bacterium
CGAAGACAGCGTCGAACTCCGCGTCGTAGTCCGCGGGGAACAGCACGGTGTGGTGCGCCAGGCCGGGGGTCCGGCCCCGCACGGCGAGCATCAGCACGAAGCCGGACAGTGACGGGGTGGCCCGCGCGAGCCGGCGGGCGGCCTTCGGGGCGTCGACCAGCGAGCCGTAGACGTGGGCGGCGTCGGCGTTCGCGACGACGACGTCGGCCGCCAGCGGGGTCCCGTCGGCGAGCAGCACCCCGTCGGCCCGGCCACCGCTGGTGGTGACCCGGGTTACCCGGGCACCGGTGAGCAGACGGGCGCCACGCTCGAGCGCCCGCTCGTGGATCGCCTCACCGAGCCGACGCAGCCCTCCGGGGACATACCACCCGCCGTACGCCAGCTCGACGAAGGGGACGGCCGCCAGCGCCGCCGGCGCCCGTCGGGGGTCCGACCCGGTGTAGGTCGCGTAGCGGTCCAGGAAGACCCGCAGCCGCGGGTCACGCAGGCGCCGCCCCAGGTCGCGCAGGGTGCGCCCAGGGGCGATCGCCGCGAGGTCCCGCGGGCGCCGCAGGGCCAGCCGGGCCAGGGTGCCGGGGCCGTCCAAGGGAGACTCCAGGAACGGCACCCGGCTGGCGTCCCAGACCCGCCCGGCCCGGGCGGTGAAGGAGCGCCAGTCCGTCCCGCTGCCGGGGCTCCAGGCCTCCAGGTGGGCGCAGAAGCGGTCCAGGTCGTCCACCGCGTCGAAGCCGGTCCCGTCGGCGAAGCGGTAGCGGGCGATCGGGTCGAGCCGCTCGAAGGTCAGGTCGTCGGGCCAGCCGCCGGTGGCCTCGAACAGGTCCCTGAACACGTACGGCATCGTGACCAGCGACGGTCCGGTGTCGAAGCGGAAGCCGTCCCGCTCCAGCAGCCCCAGCTTGCCGCCGACAACCTCGGAGGCCTCGCAGACCGTGACGTCGTGTCCCTGCGAAGCCAACCGGGCCGCAGTTGCCAGCCCGCCGACCCCCGCGCCGATGACCACCACCCTCACGACAGCGACCGTCCCTTCCAGCTGAGCCCACCCCGGCGGTGGGCCAGGTGCGAGCGTGCCGTCAGGGCCACCAGGGCGCTCACCGAGAGGGGGTGCGCAAGCGAGTCCAGGACCGGTCCCCCGGTACGGCGGGCGCTGATCACCCGCCCGAGAACACCGAGCAGGTAGGCATTGCGGCCAGCGCGCGACCCGCGGAGCGCGGCGACTGCCGGGGCCACGTAGAGCGCGGTGAGCAGCACGGGCGTGACGAGGGGAATCGTGTGCAGCGACTTGGTGTAGCCCGCGGTCAGCCCGGCCCAGTCGTCGTACATCCGGCAGGTGGCCACGGCGGTCCCGTCGGCGACACCGCCCCGACCGCCGGTCGCCTTGACGGCCCGCAGCAGGGCGACGTCCTCGACCACCTCGGCCCGGACGGCGGCGTGCCCGCCCGCGCGGTCGTAGGACGTCCGGCGCACGGCCAGGAGCTGGCCGTTGGCGGCCGACAGCGAGGCCCGGGGGGACCGCTCGGCTTCTCGCAGGGGCAGGAACGTCAGCCACGACCACTGCAGCAGCGGCTGGACGAGCCGCGTCACCCCCGGCGCGAGCTGCCTGGGGTATGGCGAGACCAGGTCGACACCGTCGAGCAGTCCGACCGTCGAGGCCAGGCCGCCGGGGGCCAGCACCACGTCGGCGTCGAGGAAGACGAGCACCTCGCTGGCGGGGTCGGCGGCGTCGGCCAGCTGCTGGCAGGCGTGTGGCTTGCCGAGCCAGCCCGCGGGCAGCGGTGCCCCGGTCAGCAGGCGGACCCGGTCGCCCGCGACCCGCCGTACGAGGTCGGCGGTCCCGTCGGTGGAACCGTCGTCAAGGACCAGCAGCTCGGCCCCGCCCGGCTGCGCCAGCAGCGCACGCAGGCACGGCTCGAGCCGGTGGGCCTCGTCGCGCACCGGCAGCAGCACGCTGGTCGGGACGGTCAGCGGTCGGCCGTCGGGCCGGCGGAGCAGCCTGGCGTTCACGGCGGTGTGGAGCGTGAGCAGTCCGACCAGCCAGGCGAGGAGCCTCACCCGCGCAGCGACCGCAGGAACGGTAGGGCGACCGCCCCCATGACGACGCCGCCGACCAGCGCCACCCCTGGCCGGTCGAAGAAGACGGCATTGGCCAGGACGGAGGAGACGAACGTCCAGAGGAACAACCCGTGCGGGACGCGGTCGTCGACGTCGTGCCGGGGCAGCCGCTGCAGGGCGGCCGTCATGAGCAGGGCGACCAAGCCCCAGCCGAGGAAGTTGCTCACCGGCACATGGTCCACGCCGGGCAGGTGGTGCGTGACGTTGGACCACCGCCAGTGCCCCGCCGCGACCATCTGCGGGTCCAGGAACAGGTCCCAGGAGGCGAGCGCCAGCGCCCCGGTCACGGCAGCCCCGGTGGCGGACCTGCACAGGCGCTGGCCGACGAGCAGGCTGGGGTAGGCGAACATCGACCACGCGAGCGGGACGACGAGCGGGACATCCAGCACCTTCAGGCCCAGGCTGTCGGCGTAGGAGTACCGGCCGAAGGGCAGCCCCGTGCGCACTCCCACCGCCTCGGCGACTAGCCCGGTCCCGGCCGTCACGGCCACGAACGCCGCGGTCCACGGTGCCCCCCTCGCGGCCAGGGCGTGCGTCGCACTGGCCAGGAAAAACGTCACGACGGTGACGACGGTGAGGGTGTCGCGGGCGGGCCCGTGGACCAGCGGGTACGCGACCTGCAGCAGCACCGTCGTCGCGGCCAGCAGCGTCGCCGTGGGGGCGCGTTGGCGGGTCGCGGTCACCCGCCAGAGGGTAGGACTACTCGGCGCGGCGGGCGGCGCTGAGGACCTCGGTACGCGTGCGGCTGTCCAGGCCCGCCAGGATCTGCTCGAAGGCTCTGAGCTCGCGCAGGGCGCGCCGCTCCTCACGCCAGGTCTGCAGAGTGCCGCGGACATTGCTGCGGTGTGTCGGTGTCGCGGGTAGTTCCGACACCAGGAGGGGGGCCGTGTGGTCGTGAGTTGCTGTGGTCATGTGTCCAGGATGCGCTTGCGCTCTGCACGTTTCCAGCGCAGGGGCCGTGACCTGCATCGCAGCCCGGCTCGGACGAGCGTGGCTGCGATCGACCTCACGCCCGCTTGGCGGCCAGCCGCAGCCGGGTCACGGCGGCGGACAGGGCCTTCCTGGCGGCTGGGCCGTGCGTGGCAAACCAGTCCGGCTCGTCCTCGACGAGATCGTCGTACGCCTCGGCGAGGTCCTCCCCGCCGAGCGCCCGGCCGGCGATCGGGTCGTCGTACAGCAGATGCCACAGCTCGGAGACCTCGGGCGTGGGCGGCTCGGGGGTCCCCGCGGTGAGCCAGCCACCAAGGTCGAGGTCCACCTCGTCGGGCTCGTCGTCGTTGAGCTCGAGCCCGTGCTCCTGGGCGGCGTGCTCGAGGCCGGCGCGGCTGGCGAACAGCAGCGTGCTACCAGCGGCGGACAGCAGCACATCGGTCTCGGTCTCGTCGTCGACGAGGAACCCCGCGTGCCAGGTGGTGTCGCCGTCGACCAGCAAGACCTCGTAGAGCTCAGGCACGGCGGACCTTCCGGATCGCTCGGATCCCCATCAGTCGTGACAGGGGAGTGGGGTTGCGGTCGGACAGGGCGGCGCGGGCGGCGGACCGGCCGCTGGCGCCGAAGACGCCGCCGCCGGGGTGGGTCGAGGCGCCGCACAGGTAGAGCCCCTCGACCCCGGGGACGCGGTAGCCGGCGAGCTCGGGCATCGGCCGCCACAGGAACATCTGGTCGAAGGCCATCTCGACGTGCATGACCTGCCCCTGCCGCAGGCCGAGCTCACGCTCGAGGTCCAGCGGGGTCTGCACGTGCATGTGCTCGACGCTGCTGGCGAAACCGGGAGCGACCCGGTCGACGGCCTCGACGAGCTTGGTGCCCTCGCGCTCCCGGATGCTGTCCCAGTCCTCGCCGTTGCTCAGCTCGTACGGGTGCCACTGCCCCCAGACGGTCACGTTGTGCTTGCCCGCCGGGGCGATCGTGTCGTCGAAGGCGCTGAAGGTCATGGCCAGCACGGCGGGGTCGGTCGGCGGCAGCCCCGCGTTGAACTCCCCGTGGGCCCGGCGCAGGAACTGCCGCGACGGCGCGATGAGCTGGATCGACCGGTAGGTCTGCTCGGTGGCCGTCGGGTAGCGCGGCAGGTCGGTGGTCCCGAGCCGCACCACCATGCCGATGCCGTTGCCGACGCGGACCGTGCGGCGGGCCCGGTCGAGCAGGTCGCCGGGCA
>JAYTHS010000319.1:0-1182 GCA_043732345.1 Frankiales bacterium
GGACGCGCGGATCAGGGCGCGCACCGGCGGACCGTCCGAGGCCACCCCCGCGATCGCGAAGGCCATGGCCCTGGCCGCCGATGCCTGGCCGAGTGCGACCGAGCTGGACACCGCGCGGCCGTTGTCGGACACCGTCGCCACCGCGGTGCGGGTGGTGCGCGCATGCTGGTAGGTGGCTGGCCTCCCGACCGAGAGGAACCTTCCGATGGACACCTACGACCGCCTCGGCGTTGGCTACGCAAGCACCCGGCGGCCGGACCCCCGCATCGCAGCGACCGTGGACGGTGCTCTGGACGGCCTGCGCACGGTGGTGTCGGTGGGAGCAGGTAGCGGGTCGTACGAAACTTCGTCGACGGTGCTCGCCGTCGAACCCAGCGCCGTGATGATCAGCCAGCGACCGGTGGGCGCGGCCCCGTGCGTCCGTGGGACGGCCGAGGCGCTGCCGCTGCGGACCGGTTCCGTCGACGCCGCCCTGGCCGTCCTCACGATCCACCACTGGCGGAGCCTGGCGCTCGGTGTCGCCGAGATGCGACGGGTCGCCCGCCGCCGCGTCGTCCTGCTCACCTGGGACCAGGAGGTCTTCGAGGACTTCTGGCTCGTGCGCGACTACCTGCCCGCGGCCGGCGCGGTCAGCCGGGCTCACGCCGTGTCGCTGCGGAGCCTCGTCGACGAGCACCTTCCCGGAGCCCGGGTGGAGGTGGTCCCCGTGCCGCACGATTGTGCCGACGGGTTCGGTGCCGCCTTCTGGCGTCGACCAGCCGCCTACCTCGATCCGGCTGTCCGGCAGGGTATCTCGATGCTCGCGCTGGCCGACCCCGTCGAGCTGGAGCCGGGACTCCGGGCGCTGGGCGCGGACCTCGAGTCGGGTCGGTGGCAGCGTGAGCGCCGCGACCTGCTCGAGCTGGCGGAGCTCGACGCGGGCTACCGGCTCGTCGTCGCCGACCTCTGAGCCGTGCGCACTCAGCCCACCCGCTCGCGCACCCGTGACGCCTCCGCCGACCGGACACGCCGCTGCACCACCCGCCCGCCGTCCAGCACCAGGATCTCGTCCACGTCCTCGAGGTCGACCAGCCGGTGCGTGACTAGCACGGTGGTGCGGCCGGTGCCGGCGACGAGCAGGTCCGCAACCAGGGCGGCCGCGGTGTCCTCGTCGAGCCCGGCGGTGGGCTCGTCGAGCAGCAG
>JAYTHS010000320.1:0-4247 GCA_043732345.1 Frankiales bacterium
CGGCCACGTGCCGCAGGGGGCCCGCGAGGGCCGGTCCTGCCTGGTCGGGCGTGCAAAGGCGGTCCAGGACGAACGCCCGGGCCTCGTCGAACTCGAGGACCTCCCCGAGCAGCTGGTCGAAGCGGTGGACGACCACCCCCCTGCTTCGGAGCACCTCGGTGAACACGTCGTGCTCCTCGCGAGCCCGCTCGGCCCAGAGCACGTCGTCGAAGAGCAGGCCGTGGCAGTTCGCGGGGGTGAGGCGGCTGAGCTCCAACCCGGGGCGGTGGACGACGGCCTGCCGGAGCCGACCGACCTCCGAGTGGACTCCGAGGGTGTTCATGGCGACTCCTGGTAGGGGCGTGGGCACCGCTGCGGCGACCGCGGGCGTCGCAGCCACCGGGCTCACCTCGGGGTCAGCGCCGTCCCGGTCTGTAGGAGGGCTCCGCTGTCGGCGGGCGCGACGGGGGTCTCGCCGTACTCCTTGCGGCCGACCTTCAGCCAGATGTACATCGGGACGCCGAGCAGCAGGCAGAACACGCCGTAGTAGACGGCCTGGTAGCCACTGCCCGCGAGCGACCAGAAGCAGAAGACCAGCGCGACCGTGGCCACGCCGCAGTCCCGCACCAGGTGCGGCCACCGGGTGGGACGTCCGCGCGCCAGCAGCCAGTACAGCTGGGCGGCGGCGCTGAACAGGTACGGCACGACGGCGGTGAAGACCGAGAGCAGCACCAGGGTGGTGAAGACGTTGTCGAAGCTGGAGTAGCTGATCACCGTCAGCACCGAGGCCAGCACCGTCGCGCTGATGATGCCGAACGCCGGGACACCTCGGTGCAGCTGTGCGAAGCGGGCGGGGAAGAGTCTGTCCTGGGCGGCCGCGAGCGGCATCTCGGCGGTGACGAGGGTCCAGCCGATGAGGGCTCCGAGACCGGACACGATGGCTGCGCCCGCGATGACCTGCCCGGCCCAGTGACCACCGAAGATGGCGTTTGCGGAGTCGCTGAACGGTGCGGTCGAGCGGCGCAGTGCGGCGTTGGAGACGGTGCCGAAGACCGTGACCGTCCCGAGGATGTAGACGACGGCGCAACCGATGGTGCCGAGGACGGTCGCGCGTCCGACGTTGCGCAGCGGGTCGCGGACCCGGCCGGCGGCGACGGAGGCTGTCTCGATGCCCAGGTAGGCGAACAGGGCGATCGCCGAGGCTGCCGAGATGGCGCTGCCGGCGGAGGTGCCACTGGAGTTGAAGGCCCCGAAGTTGCCCGCCTTGACGAACAGCAGTCCCACCGTCGCCATGAACAGCAGGGGGACGAATTTGATGACCGTCGTGATGTTCTGGGTCAGGGCGAAGTTGCGGACGCCGGACAGGTTGATCAGCGCCGGCACCCACAGCCCGATCATCGCGATGACGATCGACCAACCGGTGCTGTGGCCCTTGTTCCAGAACACCTCGACGTAGCCGACCAGTGCCACCACGATGGCCGCGTTGCCCGCCCACGCCGTGATCCAGTACGACCAGGCGTTGAGGAACCCACCGAAGTCCCCGAAGGCGTCCCGGGCGTAGACGTACGGGCCCCCCGAGCCCAGGACCCGCCTAGACAGCGACCCAAAGGTCAGCGCGAGGGCCAGCGCGCCGACCGTGACCAGGACGAAGGCCACGAGACTGATCGGCCCGAAGGGCGCCAGCGCCGACGGCAGGGCGAAGACACCGGTGCCGATGACCGACCCGATGACCAACGCGGTCGCCGTCGGCAGCCCGAACGAGCCTTGCTTCATAGGTGTCCGCTCCCGGGGCGGGGCGTCGTTGCGTCCGTCCCGCGTCACCGGGTTCGTCATCGCCCGGCCCCGCCCTGCTGGCCGACCTGCGGCGCAAACGGCTGCGGGACCAGTGGGGTCAGGACGTGCAGTCTGGGTGACCAGCGCTCGAGGGGCAGCCTGCGGGCGGGCGGGTCAGGCAGCCCCATCTTGGTCGGGCAGTGGTCAGTCATCATGCGGCGTCCTCTGCTGGTGGTGAACCTCGTCGTGGATCGGTGTCCTGGCTACGGGGACTTTCGGCGGACCGCTCTGTCAGGAACGACGCTAGGAAGGGGTCCGGGCCTGCGACAGGGTCGAAGGGCCCGTTCCGGGGCCGCGCCCCTCCGCGTTGACGTCCTGACGTGTGCTGCTGCTCGCGTTCAGCCCCCATCGGGCCTTGACTGCGGCCGCGACCGCGTCTGCTGGATGGCCGTCTGTCAACAGCGCGGTGGCACTGGGCCACGGGTGGTCATCGGCAGCCATCGTCCGCCGGACGGCCGGGTCGGCGTCCGAAGGATGTCCCGCTGGCCTGTTCCGCAGGCGGCGGTCCGCGACGGCGTCGCTTGCGTCGCACCGCAGCTCGAGCAGGCTGCTGTGGCTCTGGACCGCGAGCCGCGCAGCAGCAGCCCGCTGGCCAGCGTCGGCCCAGGAGGCGTCAATGACGACGTCCCAGCCCTGCTCCAAGCCCGCCCGGGCACGTTCGAGCAGCACCTCGTACACGTGGTTGACGGCTGTTTGCGAGTAGCGCACAGCCAGCGGCAGATCCAGCTGGTGCCGGACGAGGTCACTGCTCAAGAGCAGGGCTCCCGTTGCCGCAGCGAGGCCGTCAGCCACCGTTGACTTGCCCGACCCCGGGAGGCCACCGACGAGGACCAGTACGACTCGGGTGAGCCGTAGGTGCTCGATCATCAGCCGAGTCAACTGCCGAGCCTGCTGCACCGCGTGCGCGTGCGAGGCTGGGTCCGTGACCTGACCTGCGCGGACGAGGGCCACCTTGGCTCGGACCTGTGCGCGATAGGCGACGTACAGATGAGCGAGCGTTGCTGGGTGGTGCTCGCCAGAGAAATCGATGTACTCGTCAAGCAGCTGTTCCCCCGCCTCCGAAGCCCCCAGGTGCTCCAGGTCCATCACGAGCGTGGCCATGTCACCCAGCACGTCTCCGTGCCGCAGCGAGGGGTCGAAGTCGAGGCAGTCCAGGATCCTTGGACCGTCGGGCATGCAGAAGATGTCGTCGGCGAGCAGGTCCCCGTGGCCGTCTCGCACCTGCCCGGAGGAGATCCGTCGGGAGAACAGGGGGCCGCGTCCGCTGACGTAGGCGTCGACGTGGTTGCGGGCCTCGTCGACCTCCTCCTGGTCGAGCAGCTCCACATCAGCAGCGAGGGCGTCGAGCCCCAGCTCCCACAGTTCCCGAAGCCGGTCTTGGCCGGCGACGGTTTCCGGCCGCGGGGAGGTGGCGCAGCGTGAGTGGAAGTCGGCCAGGAGTCGGGCCAGCAGGTGGACGGCAGCACGCACGTCCGTCCCGCCCACCACGAGCGACCCGAGCCGAGCGGCTGCGGGGAGCCGCCGCATGACGACGACGTGCTCGCGCACCGTCCCGTCCTCGCGCCGCAGGACGTCCACACCGAGATAGACGTCGGGGGCGAGGCGTCGGTTGAGCCTGACCTCCTCCTGGCAGGCGAGCTCGCGGGATGCGAGCGTGCGAAAGTCCGCGAAGCCCAGGTCCAGCGGCTTCTTCCACTTAAAGACGCGGTCGCCCACCATCAACACGTGGGCGCTGTGCGTCTCGACGAGCTGGTCAGGGTCGCTCACCGTAGGTCGGGCCAGGTCCATGCGCTGATGGCCGGGTCGTCCTCGCCGTACTCCCGGGTGTAGGCGCGGGCGGCCAGCCGACGGTCGGCCACGGTCTGACGTAGCACCGCGGCGCGGCTGCCCAGGGTGGGGACCTGATCGATGACGTCCATCACGAGCCGGAAGCGGTCGAGGTCGTTCATCATCACCATGTCGAAGGGCGTGGTGGTGGTGCCCTCCTCGTTGTAGCCGCGGACGTGGATGTTGGCGTGGTTGTGGCGCCGGTAGGTGAGCCGGTGGATCAACGACGGGTAGCCGTGGTGGGCAAAGACCACCGGCTGGTCGGTGGTGAACAGCGCATCAAAGTCCCTGTCGGACAGGCCGTGTGGGTGCTCGCTGTCGGGCTCGAGCCGCATAAGGTTCACGACGTTGATGACCCAGACCAACAGGTCGGGCAGGTGGGTGCGGAGCAGGTCGGCGGCGGCGAGGACCTCCAGGGTCGGGGTGTCCCCGGCACAGGCCAGGACGACGTCGGGCTCGCCGTCCCCGCTGCTGGCCCACGGCCAGATGCCCAGGCCACGGGTGCAGTGCGCGACGGCTTCGTCCATCGACAGGTACGTCAGCGCCGGCTGCTTGCCGGCGACGATGACGTTGACGTAGTGGAGGCTGCGCAGACAGTGGTCGGCGAC